>JAGLQA010000595.1 GCA_023137075.1 Candidatus Aminicenantota bacterium | reverse complement strand
TTTTCGATGATGCCTTAAAACATTTAAAGAATGCTGCTCATTATTTTGAAAGTTTAGAAGACAAGAAAAATTTTAATTTTGCTAACGAATTAATTAAATTAGCTAATAAAATAAAGAGGAGGTAAAATGAGTGATAAACGAGAGGAAACAATTAAAAAGTGGAAAATAGATGGTAATCCTTTCTTTGTTCTACCACCGGATATCGGAGATCATAAAAAATTAAATCAAGTATTTACTGGAAGAGAAAGCGAGGTTAAACGTGTATGTAGTCTTATAATCCCTCCAAAAGGTATTTTTATTCATGGGATGTATGGAGTAGGAAAAACAATTCTAATTCATAAAATTTTAAGACAATTAGATTTAAAAAACATTATATCCGTTTATACATCGTTAGACCCATATGACGGATTTCGTAAAACGGTCCTTAAGGGTCTCTCTAGGACTCTAGCAAATAAAGGTATTGAAGAAGCAAAATTAGTGGCTGAAACTCTTTCAATTGGGACAAAGACCGTTTCAAAGAAAGAAAAAAAGGGACGTAAATCCGGTTTGAATTTAAAAATAATAAAAGGAAGCCGGAACAATGTGAAGGAATTCATTGAAACAACAACTTTAGAAATAAAAAATCCAAGGGAATTTATTGAGAAATTAATAAGAATAGCAAAAGACATGGGAAAAACGGTAGTCATTGCTGTTGATGACCTTGAACGTAGAAGCGATATTTCAAGCATTCAACAAATTATAGATGATTCAAGAGATATTATCTCCTTTGGCGGTTCTTTAATCCTTACGGGCCATCCAGTAGGTGTCACAAAAGATCTTCGTACATCTAGTGGCGGTTTGTTTTTTGAAATCCCTCTTGAACAACTTAATAAAGAAGAGTTAATTAAAATGATGATTAATTACCTTAATACAATGCGCTCAGCAGATTTTGGGACTCAGCCTTTCGATATAAAAGCTGCTGAATATATTGCCAATTACTCAGTTATCAACAATTTGACACCGCGTCTTTTTAATATCGCCTGTTCTCATATTTTCGAACAGGCTGCAATAGAATGCTGTAAAATAATAGATATGAAATTTTTGAAAAAACAGTGGTCAATGATTGCAGATAAAATTCTTCAAAACATTGAAAAAAAAGATATGGAATATCTGAAAATATTGTATGATTATGGAAGGATTTCAGAAGATTCTGATGAAGCAATTGTAAAAATTGGTGGTGTACATGCTGAAATTCAAGAGGTAAGAAATATTTTATTACCATTAATTCAAAGAGATATTTTTATAGAACGTGAAGTAGATCAGAAGAGGGTAATAGAATTAAACCCACATATAAAAGACAATCCAAACTTGTTTTTAGAATAGTGTTAGGAAATAAGAATAATATTTCTCAGACATAATAGCAAGTATGATGAGTTTGTCGAAATATTTTTTGAATGATTAAAATTGATGGAGATGTCTGCTTTATTAATTAAGAACCCACAATCTGGCAAGCTAGTTGGATGCTTAAATTACCTATCCCCTTTTTTTTAACCAGTCATGTCAGGAGGTTAAGCCCCCCTTAAACCTGGCCGGGGTTTTATATGGTAATCTATACTCTGTTAATGCAGGCGAAATACCTTCAAATTCCGGGTCTTTATGAACAAGTTTACCCTCATATTCATGGCACAAAGCAGCAATATAGGAATCTGCTAAAGAGAGACGATTTGCTGCTTTTATTTTGCCGGCCTTTAAATTTAAATTTTCATAAGATTCTATGAGTTTTATTGCAAGTGATTGGATTAAATTTATTCGATGCAAAGCCTCTGTTTCGTCTCTTTCTTGAAGTGTTATGTAAAAAACCTCTGTAAGGCTGATAAATGTAATATAAATTTCCACATTTCCCATTTCTGCTTTTTTTAGAAGGTCTTCAATATCACTTGCCCCTTCTTCATCTTCAATATAAGTTAAAAGAGCGGAAGTATCAAAAATATAAATTTCTTTATCTTGATTCATATTTTTTATCGTCTGCTCTTGATTTTAGTAATTTTTCAGTGAGTCCTTCGCCTTTTCCTGAGCCTCTTAATAATCTTCTTGCTTCTTTTGGATCGATCTTTTCTTCCTGGTTTGGGAAAATTACCAGTACCTCGGTTTTCTTTTTTGTTTTTATAACTTCCATTGGTTTTATATCGTGTCCATCAAATAAGGCTCTAACTACTTGCATTTTTTTCTCCTCACAATCAATATAGCTTAAAATTATATAGTTGTCAAATTTTTTTTGGTCTTAATGTGGTAATAAATTACCTGTCTCTCTTTTTTTCCTTACTTGATTATACACCTCCGGCTCATCCGCGGGCAACCATACCGCCATCTTATTCTTACCTCGGTGGGCCCAGGCGTAATAGGGTGTCAGGACCAACCGGTGTTTTTTCTTTTCTACCCGATGTTTCGTTTTACCCGGAAACAAACTGTCCACTTCGGCAGTCAACGCGAGCAATTCATTACCGGCTACCTGTTTTTTCTCGATGTTGAAATTCACGTCGCCGGGAACCAACAGGTTGTCGATTTGGCCCCGGTTATCGATACCTTCGGCACAGAAGACAATGGGGCCTCTTTCAAAAGCCACCCGGCCCCGGTCTGCTGCCACGTCGGTATGGGCCACTACCCGTCGTACCGGCATGGGCAAATTCAATTCAACGGTATCTCCCCGGCGCCACTTCCGGGAAATGCAGGCAAAACCTTTGTCCGGGTTTAAAGGCTGAAACTCACCGTTTACCTTTAAAACTACTTTTTCGGAAGACTCTTTCAAGTAGCGGTACAGGTCTCCCGGAACCGGTTGGTTTCTGGCCCAACCGGGAATGCGGATACGCGCGGTAAAGAGGGCGATTTTTTCAGGATACAGAACTATTTTAATCGTTCCATCCCAGGGGTAAGCTGTGGTTTGCTCGATTTTTATACTATTATTTTCTAACTTAATGGCGGCATTCCCCTGGACAAAAAGGTTGACGTAGAGGGTGGTATCTTTCACAGCGTAGATATATCCCGGGAAGGAAGGCATAAAGCGGGCGATGTTTGACGGGCAGCAAGCACAGCCGAACCAGGGGCTGCGTTCATGTTGGCCCGAAGATTTCAGGGGATTGGAATAAAAAAAACGATCCCCTTCGAAAGATACCCCGGAAATAAGCCCGTTGTAGACCACCCGTTCTAATACATCGATATACTTCGCATCCCCGTGCAGTAAGAACATGCGGTGATTCCAGAAAACATTGGCAATGGCGGCACAGGTTTCCGCATAGGCAGTCTCGTTAGGAAGATCGTAATTTTTACTAAAGGCTTCCCCGGCGCCGGTGGCCCCTATTCCCCCGGTGAGGTAGAGTTTTTTGGACACCACGTTATCCCAGATCCGGTCGATGGCGGCAATATAGGATTTATCGCCGGTCAAGGCGGCAATATCGGCCATTCCGGCATACATGTAAGCGGCCCGCACCGCATGACCCACCGCTTCAGCCTGCTCCACTACCGGGATATGGTCCTGGGAATATTCGCCATAGAGTTTACGGTTACCGCCCCGGCCCCGCTCATCTAAAAAGAATTTTGCCAGGTCGAGATATTTTTGCTCGCCGGTGATTCGGTACAATTTTGCCAGCCCGGTCTCGATGACCTGGTGACCCGGTACGTTTCTTTTTTTATCCGGGCCGAAGACCGATGCCATCAGGTCGGCGTTTTTGAGGGCCAGGTTTAATAATGATCGCCTGCCCGTAGCCAGGTAGTGGGCCGCGGCTGCCTCATAAAAATGCCCCATGTTGTACAATTCATGACCTAAGTATAGGTTGCTCCAGCGTTCTTTTTCCACCCAGATGACCGGTTCTTCCGTTTCGATGGTCCGGGCCGTGTACAGGTAACAGTCATCTTCCTGGGCAGCGGCAACCTTTGCAATTAAATCCTCAAGATATTTTTCTAACTTCGGGTCCGGTCGCACCTGAAGCGCGTAAGCGGCCCCTTCCATGATCTTGTACACGTCGCTGTCATTAAAGGGGTATTTCCCCTCGAAGGTTCCTTCCTTCAAACCTCCGGCCACCTCGAAATTTTGGATACGGCCCGTTTCTTCGCATTTTTTGAAGGCATAGGGGATGGTCACCGTGCGGTTGGTTTCCAGGCGGGCCTGCCAGAACGCGTCGCCGATATG
>JAGLQA010000594.1 GCA_023137075.1 Candidatus Aminicenantota bacterium | reverse complement strand
ATTTGCCTATAATCCCAGGACAGTCAGTGAATATGACTCGCATTTCGCGTTCAGGTTCGGTGTCGGGCCGTCCTTTTAATCTTCCGGGATAAGCCGTGCACAGTGCCGGTAATAATATGTTCTCAGCGTTCAACTTCGTAAAATTAGAAATTATATATTTAAATGAATAAACAAAAAAGGAGTAAAAAATGAAAAAAACATTAATTGGAGTGGTGACAATTCTTTTTGTTAGTATTTTCGCTTTCTCGCAGATGAAAATCGGCATCATTAACGGTCAAAAACTAATCGAAGGAACAAAAAAGGGAAGAGCTATTGCCGATAGATTAGAAAAAATGGGTAAAGCAAAGCAGGATCGACTCAACACCATGCAAGCTGAAATCAAAAAACTTGAGAAGGATCTGATGTCCCCGGCACTGAATGATGAAACAAAAGACAAAAAAGCGCTCGAATTACAAAACAAAAGAACGGCAATAAAAAGGTTCGTCGAAGATAGCCAGAGAGAAATGCAGATTAAATCCGACCAGGAGATGAACGCCTTGAAAGCTGCAATCCAGCCGATCATCCAGCAAGTGGGAAGAGAAAAAGGATTGGCAGTTATTCTGGAAATTACCGCAGTCGCTTATTATGATCCTGCGATTGATATTACGGACGATATTATAAAAGCTATGGACAGTAAAGCAGCCGGTAATAAATAAAATGGATGACCTCGCCGAATTAGATATCGAAGAGATAAAAAATATCATACCCCACCGGTATCCCTTTCTTCTTATCGATAGGGTAACTGAAATAAACGGAATGGAATCCATCAAAGGCTATAAAAATATCACCTTTAACGAACCCGTATTCCAGGGTCATTTTCCCGAACAGGCGGTTTTTCCAGGTGTTTTAATCATCGAAGCCATGGCTCAATTGGGAGCCGTTCTGGCTCTGCAGAAATTCCCGAAAGAACGGAGGATGGCTTATTTTGCCGGAATCGATAATGCCAGGTTTAAAAAAGTGGTGGTGCCCGGAGACAGGCTTGACCTGGAATTAAAAATAGTACGAAACAGGAATACCTACGTAGTAATGGAAGGCAAAGCCTTTGTTGATGGAAAAATTGCCGCCCAGGCCACCATGAGTTCGATGCTTGCCAAATGAGCCCGAATAAAATTGATCCCACTGCTGTAGTCAGTAAAAAAGCCGAATTAGGTAAAGATGTGGAAATCGGCGCCTTCTCAATCATCGGCGATAATGTCGTACTGGACGATAACTGCGTTGTGATGCACCATGCGGTTATCGATACATTCACAAAAATAGGCAAAAATTCCAGGATTTTTCCATTTTGCTCTATCGGAACTGCACCGCAGGATATCACCTTCAAAGATGAAGAAACCTATGTAGAAATCGGGAAAAATAACACAATCCGGGAATTCGCAACCGTTAACCGGGGAACCGTCAAAGGCGGTTCACATACCCGCATCGGGAACAATAACTACCTGATGATGTACTCCCATATAGCCCACGACTGCCAGGTCGGCAATCACACAATTTTTATAAACGGGGCCACCCTGGCAGGTCACGTCATGGTTGAAGATTTCGCGGTTATCGGTGCCTTCTCATCGGTGCATCAATTTGTCAGGATCGGCAGGAATGCCTATATCGGCGGGTATACGATTGTTTTGCAGGATATCCTCCCCTATACCAAGATTTCTCAAACCAGGGATTCCTATAATCTCTATGGCCCCAACTCCATCGGAATGATGCGAAACGGGATAAGCCGGAAATATATCAACGATATCAAACAGATCTTTAATGTCCTGTATCGCCAAAACTTAAATACCACCCAGGTCGTGGAAAAATTGCGGCGAGAGTATGCCGATTACGAAGGAGTCGACATTATCATCGATTTCATCGCCGGCACAAAAAGAGGAATATTAAAAAATTTCAGGTCCAATGGTTAAGGTCGGTATTATCGGAACAGGTTCAATGGGCAGGAACCACCTGCGGGTGGTAAACTCCATAACCGGTTTTAAACTAACCTGCGCCGCAGACACAAAGGAAGAGAATCTAATTGATGCCTGTGAACCTTACCGGTTAGAAAAAGTAAGCGATTACAAAAATATGGCAAACCTGGTCGATGCCGTGATGGTATCGACTCCCACCGAGAGCCATTACCACATCACAAAACACTTCTTAGAACACCACAAACACGTACTCGTCGAAAAACCCTTTACCATATCTATAGAGCAGGCGGATGAATGTATTAACCTGGCGAAAAAAAACAATTGCGTCCTGGCCGTGGGTCACTTAGAGCGTTTTAACCCGGCGGTCGAATATATCGGCAGCCTGGTCAACCGGCCCTTATTCATCGAAGTGCAAAGGCTGGGTTCTTTCTCACCCCGTTCCTTAGATGTGGATGTGATTATGGACCTTATGATCCATGACCTCGATATTATCCTGCAGTGGGATAAGTCCGGCGTCAAGCAAATCAATGCGTCCGGCATTCCCATCATTTCGAACAAAATCGACATCGCCAATGTCAGGCTCGAATTCGCTTCCGGACTGGTAGCCAATATCACGGCCAGCCGGGTTTCGCAGAAAAAAACCAGGAAGCTCAGGATATTCCAAAAAAATAAATATTTCTCCCTGGATTATAAGAAAAAACGGGTGAAAATTTTTAAATTGGCACAGGGCACTATTCTGGAGGATATCCCGGAAATCAGTCCGGTTGAACCCCTGCTTAATCTCTGGAATAATTTTCTGAAAACCATCGAAACCGGAAAGAACTACAATGTGACGGGCCTTGACGGAAGAAATGCCCTTAGCCTGGCTATAAAAATTTCAAATAATATCGACACGAAAAAAATTGGCTTTTGAAAAATATATTCACCACCTGATCGAAAAGGGAATTATTCCGGGTATTTCAATATTAATCGGGAGAGGAGAGGAGATTGTTCTAAAGAAACATTACGGGTATAAAGCCCTGAAACCGGTCAAAGAGGTACTCCAGGAAAACACCATATTTGATACGGCCTCACTCACCAAACCTCTAATCACCGCTTTATCTATTGTATACTTAAGCGAAAAAAAAGAGATCGACCTGCAAGCGGGAATCAAAAGATATTTCCCGGAACTTCCATTTGACGTAAAAATATCCCGGCTGCTCAGTCATACATCGGGATTGCCGGCCTGGTTTCCCTTTTATCTCTATGGGAAGGACTATCTCAGCACATTCAAAAAAATCCGGTTAGAAGCAAAACCCGGTAAAAAGGTGAATTATTCCTGCGTCGGCTATATATTGCTCTACTATTTGATCGAAAAAGTAACCGGAACCGGGTTTAAAGATTTTGTCCGGCAGTTGATCATCGATCCCTTAAACCTCACGAATACATACCTGGAAGTGCCCGTCCAGGTAATCTCAAAAACCGCCCCCACCGAAGAAGGGAACCGGTTCGAGAAAAAAATGGCGCAAAAAGATCACGCCAGGCCGGCAGGGTTATTCAGGTGGCGGGATACCATGATCCGGGGCGAAACCCATGATGCCAATTCCCACTATCTTGGCGGTACGGCAGGAAACGCCGGCCTATTTTCAACCACTGAAGACCTGTTCCGCCTTTCCTGCGAGTTTTACCCCGCAACAGCCACCCTGTTGAAACCCGATTCGCTCAAACTATTCCGGAAGAATGTCACCCCGCTGAAAAAAAGCCATCGTTCATTAGGTTTTAAACTCAATTCTTCCTTTATCACCTCGGGCGGCAGGGCGATCTCCCGAAAGGCAATCGGGCACAGCGGCTTCACCGGAACGTCCATCTGGCTTGAACCCGGCAGCGGATATAAATATATCCTGCTGAGCAACCAAATACACCCGGAAGTGACGAATTTTAATTTTAACAGGATCAGGAAAAAACTTCATCATTTAATAAAAAAACAGTTGCTACCCGTAAAATAAAAATAAAAAACAAAAAAATCTATTTTTTTCTTGAAATATCTTTCTATTTCTATTAAAATCATATCTTAAAACAAAAAAGGTTTTTGTTTAAGCGTATGAAATACAGTAATAATAAAATTTTCATTTTTTCGCCGGAAAAGGAAGTCGTCAACCTTGTATCTAAAATTCTAAAAAAAGAATATCCCGAGAAAAAGAAAAACCTGATTGCCCTATCCCATGAATTACCCGATGCCGTAGATAAGCTCACCACCCACTACAATGACAGGATCTATTTTGACATATTCTTACTGGATTTAAAGATTCCCTTACCTGTTAGAAACGAATTTATGAAAACCGTAAACCGGAACCAGGTGGATTATGAATGTATCATCGCCTCCAATACCTCAGCATTAGAAGACGATGAGATCGAATTTATAAAGAGCATAAACGCCTATATTATCCCCGACATAAGCGAAATCACCCTGTTCCCCCTGATTCAAAATGTGATTCAAAAAAAATTCAACGAACGAAAATATCTCCTGGTAAATAGAATCGATAATATTATTAATTCTGAAATCGAAGGCAAACGGGCACTCAACCACATCCTGAATCTTACTTTAGAGTATCTCGATCTACGAACATGCTGGATATCCTTAGTCGATTACCGGACCAAAACCTTTAAAATCGGGGCCCTCACCGGTTTTGGGGAGCACGAGAAGGAATTCAGGGCAAATTTCAATGTCTCCCTTTTAGAACGGTCGGTTATTAGCGAATGTGTAACATCAAAAGAGCAGGTACAGTATAAAAACATACTGGACTCAGATTGTCCCTTTAAAGACAAAAACCTGGCCAAAAAAATGGGCTTAAAATCGTTTTTGGTTACTCCAATTTTTGACAGAAGGGGTATCACTTTCAAAAAAGTGCTGGCAACCTTAAACCTATATACCAAGTTTTATCACGAATTCTTAGAGGATGAGCTGGAATTAACCAAAATAATCGCTGCCAAAATCACAGCCGCGTTGTTCACCAAAGGACTATACCAGACAGAATCCCGCGGCTCCTAGCCCAGGGGTGCAATCGGGCGAGTTGGCAGACAAAAATTCAGGATTGATCTTTATTTCGATAAAATAGCCCCTGTTCCGGCCTGGAAAGCCTATCCTGCCGTGATTTTGAAGATTTAGCCGGTTTTACTTTTCTTTTTTTTCCTGCCTTATAAGTTGGTCGTTTCTTTCCAATTTACCTATTATAAAAAAAAATGACGGTTTAGTAATACATGAAAAAGTATTTATTTGATTTTGGGAAAATCGATATCGCAGTTCATGTTTCGTGCGCCCGTCCGGGAATTAACCTGCCAGCGACTCGTCTCTCTAAAATTTCAAACTCACTTAGCCAAACCCACTTACATATCTTTGCTCTACGTGGATTTCGGCTTCGTTCAAACAGTGAAATTTTGCCCCTGAAAAAGGGCCGTTTGCCTCGTCGGGCAGGTTCCCAATTCCCTTCCTGAGGCGCACTCAATCATGAACTGCTTCTTTCTTTCCCAAAAATGAAAATTATATGAAAAAAAATTCTCATCCAGATATAGGAATTATTCATATAAAATTCTTTTATCTTGTTGAATAAAAGATTTTTTAATATTATAATATCTCAGGTAGAAAAATGAAAAAGGATGACAATATTTTAAACATCTTCATCGAGGAAATTAATCTTCGATTGGGCAAACAAGTGAAAGATATAATACTCTTCGGTTCCAGGGTTAAGGGTGATTATGAAAGCGATTCCGATTATGATTGTCTTTTAGTAGTGGATAATGTATCACCTGGCCTTATTGATATTGTAGATGAACTTTCTGGTGACTTTCTTTTCAAATATAATGCGATTTTTTCTGTTTTCCCCGTATCGGAGAGCAATTATAAAGAGCATAAATTCAACCCGGTATTTATGAATATCAGGAATAATGGAATTTCTTTATGAGTGAACCGGATTTGAATGATAGAGAAGAGTTAGAGAACCAGATCAAGTTATTTATGGACAAAGCCGAACGATCAATAACGGCCTCTAAGCAACTAATGGAAAGTGAGCATTTCGATTTCGCCTCATCCCGACTTTATTACGGTGTATTTTATGCAATGGAAGCGGTTCTGTTAACAAAAAATATCTCTTCATC
>JAGLQA010000593.1 GCA_023137075.1 Candidatus Aminicenantota bacterium | reverse complement strand
GGCAGATTATTCCGTGAAAGGCAGGCAGGTGATTATGGTATCTACAGTGATGTAGACGAAGGGGAAACCAATAAGAACCTTGAATTGGCTGAAAATTTCATAAAAAAAGTAAAAGAATATTTAAGCAAAGAGAGTTATTTATAAAAAGATTCTCCAATGTATCATTTCACGCTTTATCCGTATCGGTTAGTTTTATTTCTTTCTACGTGACTATCTCCAAAATTTTATCCCAATCATTTTTCGATTGATTTAGTCAATTCTCTGGTTATGCCTACTCGTTTTTCAAAAAGGAGATCCCAGGCATCCAGGCAGCGATTGGCAACGTCCGGCATTTCCTCCTGAGCCTGTTCATACAATCGCAGCAATAATGGTGAAATATCCATTATCTCGCCTTCAAAATCTGTTTTAAAATTTCTTGATGATTCAAGCTTCAATATGGCAAGTTCTCTACAAATGCTCAAAATAATCTCATAATAGGGAAGAAGAGAAACCCTACACTCTTCCAAACTGTAAAAGATACCGGATGTATCTGTAGAAAAAGCTTTCGATGTAACAAATAACTTTGCCAGGGATAAATTCCCTGGGGTGTCAAAAAACTTATTATTAAATATCCTGGCAGCTTCACTCCGCACCTCTTCATCCGGATCATTAAACAAAGGTTGCAATAATTCGCGGCACCGTTCGGCATACCTATCATCGTTAACCAATGAAGCAGCAATTTTCGCAACACCTTTTCGCTGCGGTACAGTTCCGCTCCGGCAGGATTCCAATTCATCCTTAAAAATATCATAAAACAATGAATACGCTGTTACCACCTCTGCGCCCTGTTGAGAGACATCGGATTGTTTTGAGTTGACCATCCGGGAGATAATAGGTCTCAATTGATCGTGGAATTCGCTAATGGTGTGGTTGAAGAAGCGAATAGCGTAACGGGAAGCAGGTATACGAGCGTCTTTTTCTGAAAGTTCACAGAACCAATTCACTGCTTGATGCCGATCAATATTGATCATTGGCAACAAAACTTTGACAGCAGCCATGCGCACAACCGGGTGTTGATCTACAATTAGTGATTCGATGCCGGGTTTTAGTTTATCCAACCAATCCTGGTGATGCCATAATAACTCGGCAATTGCTCCAGCGGCAATGCCACGAACACAATTAATAGTATTCCAATAGAGAATATCAACGCCGGCTTCTTCAGCCGTTATGTCGCAATGTATATTTAATTTACCCGGTAGTAAATCAGGATGATTGATGGCAAAATATATGAGTTTTTCAATGGCACTATCGGACCATTTTTCGTCGGCACGGGCTTCCATTAATCCGCAAAAGGACATTGCAAAATCACTATCATTTATATTTCTAAACCTATCCCAAACCGCCAATACAGTATCTATCGACGCAGGTTGCCAGGATAATTTTTTATCATCCGGTACATCAGAGCCGGGTTTCGTTAATGCCATGGCATCAAGAATCGCCGATATATACAAATGATGAGTCCCATCTGGAAAGCTAAGCGCCAATCGGCCAAACCGCTCCGAGAACCGATGTGCAATTTTGGAGAGACTTCGTGAGAATTGCCATATTGACGATTCGACTGCTTCATTCGCACTCACTTGCTCCCACTTATTTGAACCATCTTCCGTGATATTTTTATTGCCTATAATATTTAACCAGGCGCGGTCGCTGATTCGTTCCAGGTTATGGTCCAATTTTGAACCGATCAATCCTCCCGACATATTCCCATATCCCACAAAACGCCACTCCGGGTAATCCTTAAATTTGCGTTTGAGTACATTAATTAAGTCGGCTGTCGAGTTATCAATCCGCTCAGGAGAAAGAGCAGGCAATAAAAAGTATTGAGCATGTCCCCAATAATGGTCAAAATATCCGTTTTTCCATCCAGGAAGGTAATCTTTCGCCCGGCGCTTTTCTTCAGGCTCGTAGTAACTTCTTATTGCCTGTTCCAATTTGCTAAAAAGGTCGATCGAACAATGCGGTGACAATGCTTTTATTAAACGAACGGCAGGCATCCATTTAGCTTCATACCCGTCCCCTAACCTAAAACGTCTTGAATCCGCCAACAACCAATTGATAGACCTATCTGCGTATTCCGCTGGAAGGTGAGAATATATTTCTATTAGAATCTCTTGGATGGTTGCTGAAAAACTTTTTTCAAGAGGTACAGTCCATTTAAATAGAGATTGGGGATTCTCTTCTGCTAACTTCTTACCTGCTTCTTTTAAAAGTTCAACCACTCCATGTGCAATTCCAAAGGAACCAGCGTATCTCCTGGTTTGTGCTTCGTTCCATTTATATAACTTATTTTCTACCGATGAAGTATTTGTCGATGTCAGTCGTTCAATATGTGGAAATAATAGGTTCAAGGTTTCTTTGGGGCACCTTTCCGCGGCCTGAGTCAATGCTTGTTTATCACGTTTGTACCAATTCTCTAATCTATTTTTAACATTTGAGGAATCTCTATCTTTTATAAAAATATCCCATGTCGAAAGAACAGCTTCAATGAGCCTCAAGGCTCGCTCAGGATATTTCTTACAAAGTTTTTCCCAGTGAATAAGACCCGACACGACTCCATTTCGTGCTAATCTCAGACGCATCTCAAACATTGACTGAGAATCATCGGCAATACTCCAGCAAATCGTATTTAATATCCTGTCAGGCCAATCTCCACCTGCGGACATGAAGGGAGTTAGTTGTTCGGTAACCTGGTCGGGTATCTTTTCAGAAACGAAACTTAACAGCAGCAATGCGTGATCGCGTTTCTTATCGTTACCGGAATGCAGCCACCTGGAGATAATTCCTCTGTTAATTAATATTTGTACAAAAGGAACATGTCTTAAAAAGACGGTTTCAAATACATGCTGTGACCAATAACCATCATGCAATAATTCAATACAATAATCTGCAATATTCTCAGAAAGCGACTCGATTTGCCCTATCAATTCAAGGACAAGATGCTTTAAATGAAAACGAACTTTCCTTGATGATAGACTTTCCTTGACTGCTCCCAAAAATTTATCGGGTAATTCTTCGCTAAGTAAGGCAAGCGCCTGTCTTAATTGTTCGCGGCGGAAAAGCGTCTGTTTTTCTTTTGTGCCAAGCCAACCGAGAATGCTGCCCCCTTTTTCTATTGCATCGATGATCTGTTCGGCGATCAGGAAGTCCAGATAACTCTGATGACAGAAACTGATTCTTCCGTGCTGTTCCCGGATGATTCCATGAGATTTTAATGCTTCCACAGCCTTTGTTGAACAACTTGATATAGTTCTGACCGGAGCAGTAATTTTGCCTTCTTTCTCCAACCAGCCGACTAAGGCATTCAAAATAGTATTGATATCGTTCGCGGCAACACCTGTTTCTTCAATTTGTCTTCGTCGAAATTTCCAGAATTTCCTCATCAGTTCAGTAGATGATCGAAACGACGGTATATTTTGCTGCTTACGGAGTTCTACCCACATACCCAGATTTTGCGGATTTGAAAGGATTTCTCGCTGCCGCCCGGTCATTCCATCATATGCAGTCCCCACTATATCACGCACTGTAGTTTCAGCGAGTGGTCGAACTTCGAGTTTCACTCTATTATTTTCATTTTTTTTATCAAGCCAGCTCCGTATCTCCGGGTCGTGTTCCAAATCAAACGTGCGGCATGACAATACCACACTTATAGTTTTTCCTTCCCGGCGGAAGGATTTAACCTGCGCAACAAGTTCCTTGCAGACATCCAGAGCGCTGTATGAATGAACAGCGGTCCATCGTATAGCATCGAGTTGGTCCAAAATAAGCACACATAGGCGTTCCTCTGCCACGGCAACCAGGCAATTGGTAGGAGAATCAGGCAGTCCCATATCTTGACCAAAAAGATATGCGGTATTGCTCGGAATACGCCGGTCAAGACGCAGCGGCAGGAAAGGAATTTTTTTACCCCGTAGTTTGTTGGTCAGTTCGTACAGAACACCACTCTTGCCTGATCCGGCCGCCCCATGTAATATAACAATCTCATTACTTTCAATTCTGTTCAAGCATTCATCCGATTCTTCACGATGAATCAACCGGTTATTGATAAGCCTATTAGATATAGACTCATCGAATTCTTGCTGAAGACGTTCGATGGCGGGAAAAATGCGAGTATCATGAGACAGATTTTTTGGATAGATGTTTTGTGTTTTTAGATATTCTCGCAATTCATCGGGAAAAATCGGGTTCCCGAGCCGGTCATTATCCTCTGCATATGTCGATAGAATTGAAACCACGGCTTCGGGTTCACCTGTTAAGAGAAATCCGGTTAAAGTTAATAAGTCATGTAAGCTATTGCTGTCATATGGATATAACTCAGTACGAGTTCGTCGAAGGTAATCGAAAGCCTTTGCGCGATCCTTCGAATCTTCATCATTTAATCCCAGGGTTTCACAGAATTTCTTGAACGCTTTATAACGGGATTGACCAATTTTTTTTACCTGATATTGATAGAAGTCTTCCGGGTTTGAATTGGAGTTACGAGCACTGTCACAAATATCACCAAGAAGGGTTGCAGGTACACCGCTGACAAAAAAAAACTCACAATCCGAATTTTTATCCAATTGAAAACGGAGATTTGCTAAAACACCTCGATGTGTTAAATCTCTAACACTCCAATGTTCTTTGCTTTCATTTCGAGCCTTGCATTGATGAGCTTCCTTCTTACCGGATTTATATTCGAGCCATAAGTCAACTCCTTCTTCATCATCTCCAATAGCTTCAAGGGTAACAGAGCGTATTTCCTCATTTAGAAGATGTAGCAACTGTTTTACGACCCATCTCCCTTCGTATCGATTGCCAAGCTTATCTGCTCTTCCGCCTGGTTCAAATCCCATATTAGTGCCTTTTCATCTATAAAGCACGGATATTATGCCTATATTCAAAATGAATAAAAAACATCCATAATCAATTAAAAACTTTTTTATCCTTATTCGCACCACCATGAATTATATCATAATTTTGTTATTTATTCTTGTGATGACGTATAAAAATAAAAAATGTATTATCAAATCTATCCGTTTTCCTTGAAGCGAGAAAAAGAATTGACAATTTCTGTATATCCTTGTAATATGAATCAAGAGGTTAGAAAAAATGAGAAGTATAGATAGTATAACCTTCAATCCTGAAGTAATGGGTTGCAAATCCTGTATCAGGGGACTGCAGGTAACGGTAGGCACAGTAGTGGGGCTAGTTGCTTCCGGCCATACAAAAAAGAAAATACTCTCACTTTACCCCTACCTCGAAAAAGAAGACATAGATCAAGCTCTATCATATGCCGCCTGGCGCGCCGAAGGGAAAACATAGGGTATATTTATCATAAAAAAGGGAGGCTAAATTGAAAAGAAATGAGTTCTTAAAAAAGACAGTTCAGTTGGGATTGGGGGCAGGAAGTTTACTGCTGGTAAATGGGAATAATACATTCGCTAAACCGGGAAATAAGGAATCCGAAAAGAAGGCGAAAAAACCCGGCAAGAGCGCCGAGGAACAATTTAAAGAGAATTGGGTCTCAACCCTTATGGAAAAAATGGATGAGCAGCTGGATAAAGAAGAACGCAGCAAACTGATGCAATCATGCGGTCGAGAATGCGCTCGACGGAGTGCAATCAAACTTGCCCAATCCTGCCGGGGCAATGTAAAGAAGATGGTGGATACCCTGGCTAAACACCTTGGAGAAGAAAGAAATTATATAAAAGGAAATAGTGTATATTTAGAGTTTGATAAATGCGAATGCCCGCTTGTTCAAGAGGGTCCGGATAGATTGCCGCGCACTTACTGCGAATGTTCAAAAGGCTGGTTGTCGGAAATGTTTGAAACGACCTCGCAAAAACCGGTGAAAGTGGAAATGCTGCAAACGATCAAAAGCGGGGGACCAACCTGTAAATTTATCATCCGCCTTTCCTGAGAATAAGATAAATTTGTGTTAATTTGTGGAAATTCGTGGGCTATTAAATCCTTAGAAATCTCGAGTGCTTTTATCCGCGTATATCAGTGGAAATCCGTGGCTAAAATCAGTCGTGCATTTAGATCAGGCGGGTTAACCAGTGCAGCACGTTTAGCACAAACCGGCGGTTGTCATTGCCGGGCCGGCTGAAACCGAAGCGCTCCTTTTTTAAAAAGATGCGCACCACCTGGGCCGTTAACATACCGGCTTCCCCGGTCACAACGATGCGGCCGTTACCATACTCGATGGCAACTGCCTGGGCATTGCCTGCCGCGGTTTGTCCCGCAATCCCTTCTTTTGACTGCTCACGGGTTTCATAGTCCTTTGCTTCCGGGGATAGTTTTAACAGAACCGTGCCTGTCTTTACCGCTATCGATTGACCGGTAAAAGAAACAACCACATCTATTCGTTCGCCGGCATTGCGCCCGGCAAAAATGGGATGATCTGCTAAAGTGCCTTTCTCTCTTTCGAAACGAATCCAGGAAGGATTGGGAGCACCAGGTTCTTCCTGAGCGTGATCCCGTGTCCAGGTTCCGCTTAATCTGACGCCGATACGATTGCAAAACGCCTTCATGGGTGAAGCAAAGGGAGGATGATCGGCGGTGAGCAGCAGGCTTTTACCTTCCCTGATCCATTCCAGCAGCGCGGCGATTTCCGGCTCCTCAAGTGGTTCTAAAGCATTGGCAATTACCAGTACATCGGCAGGGCTTAGGCTTGCCGCGGATATTTCCTGCGTCAATGACCGGACCCGGTAACCGTCCGAGGTTAGCAATTGAGCAAAGGGTTTATACCTACCTTCGCGAGTGTGAAAATTGTTATGGCCCTCATCGATCAAAATAACCGGGCCTGCCTGTGCGTATGCCGGGTTGGTAATATTACCCGACACGGAGAGGTCGGCGCGCTGATAAACTAGCCAATCGGTCCGGGTAACGACCAGGTAGAACGTAAGCAAAAGGATAATAAGTACGGTTAAGATAATTAATATTTTTTTCATCATGACATTATTTTACACTTAACAGGATTAAGAGGGTTTCGGAAACACGATCATCGTTTAAAATTCCTACTGCGTTACACCCGGATTATAACAATCGGCGGCAATTGCCGGACCGGAAACATGAAACTCTTGATTCTCATTATCAAAGGATAATTTCAAGACAAACTTCGTTTCAACCGTTTCCCTTATTTTTATATTAAAATGACTTTCACTGTCCTGAATTTTCCCATTGAAATCCTCGGGCAGGCTTACATGAACCACACAATTGAGGTAATACACGGATTTTTGTACTTCTCTCTTCGTTACGGGCAGTTGATACCCTTTCCCTTCATAATCATAGTTCAGCAGCAGCGAGCCGCCCAATTTCACGGTGATATCACTTTTCACTATTTCACCAACCTTCGCTTCCGTATAATAATACCGGCCGAGTGTACTGATTACACCATAATAATCATTAAAAAAATCCACTTTGAAACGCGTTTTTCTGGCAATAAATCCCGTTATGTTATCAAAACTCCCGGAAGCACCGCTGTCTGCCGCCTGGTTTGCTTTTCTAACATCCTCAATCAGCTCGCCGGCCTCGACGACCCAAACATTTATTTTATCCGTAACCGTATCTATATCAAAGGAGTTAACCTCGACGGTTAAGCCATGTTCCTCCCACTTTTCAAAGGAGCTTTCAAGCGAAACATCTCCCGTCTCGAATTTATTTTTTATCAGGTGGGACAGTTCTAATACCTCCCGTTGAAGCTTTATTTCAAACCTTAAAAGTTCCGACGCGCCTGGCGAGAGAACATATTCGTGATTCCGGCATTGAGTGCCCCTATCTAAAACATCTCCCGCCGTATCTTCCACCGCAATATTAGGGCTGGTTTCATCCGCGCGGATTGAGGGTGTTACTTCCATTGCTAACTCGCGTATTTCCTGTTTCTCCGAGGATTCCCAGAATTTCAATATTACAAACAGCACGATCAATATGGCGAATAAAATATAGAGCCTTAACGTTTTTTTTCTTCTTTTTTCCTTTGACTCCTTTAGCGCCCGGTCAATATCTTTCTCCTTTACGCTTAATTTCCCTTTTCTTGTTATTTTTGTTTTTGCCATTTTAACCTCTGAAATTATAATTTTAACATTAAAACCGTAAAAAATCTACCCCACGGCCAGGGCGTGGAACTACTTCAATCTTTCAGGTCAAAAAAAGACTTCTGGATACTCTTTAGCTCTTTATGGAAATGTTTGTAGGCTTTCTCCGTTGCCATTCTTCCCCTGGGTGTGATCTTCAGGTATCCCTGCTGGATCAGGAAGGGTTCGACCACGTCCTCGATGGTATCTTTTTCTTCCTGTATCGAGGTGGATAGTGTGGATAAACCGACGGGTCCACCGGAATACTTTTCGATGATGGTTAACAGGATTTTACGGTCAAGGTCATCAAACCCAATCTCATCTACTTCTAAGGCATTAAAAGTAAATTCCGTAATTTCCAGGTCGATAACGCCTTCTCCTTTAACCTGGGCAAAATCCCTTACCCGCCTTAACAGCTTATTCGCGATCCTGGGGGTACACCGGGACCGTGTCGCGATTGCTTTGGCCGCCTCGGCAGATATATCGATACCCAATATGGAGGCGCTCCTGGTAACGACCTCGATCAATTCCTTGAAGGAATAAAAATCAAGGTGAATTGAAATGCCGAACCTATCCCTGAGCGGCGAAGAGAGCAGTCCGGCCCTGGTTGTCGCCCCGACTAAGGTAAAGCGGTTAAGATCGATGGAAATATTCCGCGCCCCCACTCCCTGGCCGATGATGACATCGATCTGGAAATCCTCCATAGCCCGGTACAGAATCTCCTCTAAGGAAGTTTTTAGGCGGTGAATCTCATCGATAAAGAGGACATCTTCGGGCTCTAAGTCGGTGAGGATAGCCGTCAGGTCACCCTTCTTTTCCAGCACCGGACCCGAGGTCTGCTTAATATCGGCCCCTATCTCTACGGCAATAATATTGGCCAGCGTGGTCTTGCCTAAACCGGGGGGGCCGTGCAGCAGGACATGATCCAGGGATTCTTTCCTCTGTTTTGCCCCCTGTACATAGGTCTTGAGATTCTCAATCTTTTTCTTCTGGCCGATAAAATCGGTTATAGATGAAGGCCGTAGATTTCTCTCGAATTTGATCTCATCATCATTTTTTAGGGGATTCAAAACATCATTCTTCGTCATTTTTTTACTTAGTAATCTTTTTTAAGGCCAGTTTAAAGAGTTTTTCGAAGGCGGTTAAACCCGGGTTTTCCCTCACGATTTTATTCACAAGTTCCCTGGCATTTTTGGGCGAGTAACCTAAGTTTATCAGCCCGGAAACCAGGTCTTCTTTCAATTTTACGGTTTCATGGGCTGCCGCGTCTTCCAATTCAAGTTTTCCCGTTAACTCCAAAACGATCCGGCCGGCGGTCTTTTTGCCCACACCGGGGATCGAGCTAAGCTTACCCAAATCGCCGCCGTCGATGGCTTCGATTAACTCGGCGGTAGAAAAGGCCGAGATTAAGGATAAGGCGGTCTTGCCTCCCACACCGGAAACAGAGAGCAGCTTTTCAAAAAAAACCTTCTCTTTTTTCGTGGAAAAGCCGTAAAGGATCATAGCCTCATCTTTAATCTTTAAAACCGTATGCAGTAATACCTGTTCTTCACTTTTTATTTTCGAATAATCGGAAACCGGGTACAATACCTTCGCAATAAAGCCGGCGGCAGTTTCGATATGAACCTCACCGGGAGTAATGTCGAATATCTTGCCCCTAACCGCAGATATCATTTTAGATGCAATATATGACAATAAGCGACAGCCAGGGCATCGCTTTCATCATTTCCCAATTTTTTATCGTTAATATCCAATAACATTCTTAACACTTTGTTGACCTGAGGTTTTAAGGCGCTGCCGCTGCCTGTCATGGCCAACTTTACCTGCCTGGGAGAGTAGGAAACCAGGTTGATATTTTGCCGGATCAAAGAGCCCATCACAACGCCCCTTACCCTGGCCAGCAGGTTCATGACTTTTACATTTTTCCCTAAGAATCCCTCCTCTATTGCGGCCCGGTCAATAGGAAAGGATGCATATATATGATCGAGCCTGTCGTACAAATGCTTCATCTTTGCGAAAAAATCTTTTTCCCTCAATTTGATCTCTTCCGAGTGAAGATAAAATACTTTATTCGCCTCTTTTTTTATAATCCCAACTCCGAAACTGATAGAACCGGGATCAAATCCGATTACCACCATCAGTTGTTCTTTTCGTATTCGTCGATTTCGTCACCGGAAACATCAAAATTGGCCCAGACATCCTGGACATCATCCAGGTCTTCGAGTTTCTCCGCCAGTTTCAACATCTGCTGTGCCGGTTTGCCCTGCAATTTTATATAAGTAGAGGGAATCATTGCTAATTCCGCAGACAGGGTGGAAATACTCTTCGCCTTAACCGCCTGAATCACCGGATCATAATCTTCAACCGAGGTATACACAACAAAACATTCATCCTCGCTCTTCATATCCTCGGCCCCATTCTCTAAGACGAGTTCCATCAACTCATCTTCATCGACGGCGCTTCTTTCGATAACAAGCATTCCTTTCCGGGAAAACATCCAGGCCACACAACCGTTCTCGCCTAAATTCCCGTTGTGTTTCGCGAAGGTGTAACGGACTTCAGCGACAGTTCTATTTTTATTATCCGTAAGAGTTTCAACCAGGACGGCAACGCCGCCGGGCCCATAACCTTCATAGGTTAACGGTTCATAATTCGAACCTTCTAGTTCGCCGCTGCCTCGCTGGATCGCTTTCTTAATGTTATCGGCCGGCATATTAACGGATTTGGCTCCCTCTATGGCCTGCCGTAAAGCCGGGTTCGATTCCGGGTCACCTCCGCCTGACCTGGCAGCATAGGTGATTTCCTTGATATAACGGGTAAATACTTTTCCCCGCCTGGAATCGGCTGCCGCCTTTTTATGCTTTATTGAAGACCACTTTGAATGACCAGACATATTTATCTCCTTAAAAATTTATTATTTTTAATTCCTCGGACAGGAAGGTATTTTTAAACACTTTCCGCGCCTCTTTCAGCATTATCTCCAACTCCCGGTCGGAGTAGGCCGGATCATAATGAAACAGGTACAACGTCTTTGCCCTGGCGTTTTTTGCATTTTGAACCGCCATGGAGACCGAACTGTGGCCGAATCCTTTTTTGGGACTCTCCGCCGCGTCATAATGGGAATCAAAATACTGGGAATCATGAATCAAGATATCGGCCCCGCTAATGAAATCCAGGGTAACCCCGGCGAATCCTCCGGGGGTTTCCACATCAGTGGCATAGACAATAGATTTCCCTTCGGTAGTCAATTTATAGATCAGAACGCCGCACAACGGATGAGAATTGTTTTTTTGATATGCTACCGACATACCCTCACCTATCGGTATCGGTTCTTTGTCATTTATATCCAATTCGATAAAATTAATTTCCGCTTTTATACCTTCACTGCTGATGGGTGAATAAGGCTGATTAAATATGGTCAAAATAACATCCTTCGCCGACCGGTTGTCCTTATTGTAAGGAGCAGAGTAAATATTAATTTTATATCCCCTGCTGAGAATAGGTTGAAAAAAAGGCAGACCCAAAATATGGTCGAAATGAAAATGGGTCAGAAAGATGTCTAAAATTTTAATATCCGTCCGCTCTTTCTTTAAATAATCCCCGATATTGATTATGCCGGTTCCCGCGTCGAAGATGACGATCCTGTCACCCTTTTCAACAAGAATGGAAGAGGTGTTTCCGCCATACTTGTTTACTCGTTTATCCGCCACCGGTCGACTGCCTCTAACACCGTTGAATACAAGTTTGGGTTTTTTTTGCTGCATTAGAGTTTATCTTTCAATATTTTATATACACACAATTCGCCGCACATGGAGCAGGCATCGGTTTCAGAACTCCTGGCCGCCCGTATCTCGCGAAATCTTTCAGGATCGATGCACAATTTTTCCTGTTCCCGCCAATCCAATCTTTTCCGGGCCTCCGCCATTTTATGATCTCTCTCGATGGCACCGGGGACTCCTTTGGCAATATCCGCCACATGGGCCGCGATTTTTGCGGCTATGATGCCTTCCTTCACATCCGCTTCATCCGGCAGCCCGAGATGTTCCGTGGGTGTCACGTAACACAAGTAATCCGCACCGGCCGCACCGGCTATTGCCCCACCCACGGCCGAGGTAATATGGTCGTACCCGGGCGCAATATCCGTGACAATCGGCCCTAAGACATAAAAAGGCGCGCCATCACAAATTCGTTTTTGCAACTTAATATTCATCTCAACCTGGTCTATGGGCAGATGTCCGGGGCCCTCAACCATAACCTGCACACCGGCTTCTCTCGACCGTGTGACCAACTCGCCCAAAGTCAGCAATTCTTCCATTTG
>JAGLQA010000592.1 GCA_023137075.1 Candidatus Aminicenantota bacterium | reverse complement strand
TAACCTGTCAAAATGCTCATAGAAGGGATTCTCCTTATTATTATGCAGCATCCAGCCGGTGATAATCGACCCTCCCCGCGAAACGATACCGGCCTTTCTCGATTGTTTCTTGATCTTTTCCACTGCCTTCATGGTCAAACCGGCATGAATCGTCATAAAATCGACACCGTCCTCGGCCTGGGTTTCGATGTAGGCGAACATTTCGTCCACATTCATCTCAATAAATGCTTTTCCCCGGTTCATGACATCTTTTGTCATCTGGTATATGGGAACATTCCCGAAAGGAATCGTCGATCGCGAGATCATGGCTCTTCTGACTTCGGTTATATCTCCACCGGTGCTCAAATCCATAACCGTGTCCGACCGGTATTTTATAACCATATCGAGTTTTTTTAACTCATCCTCGATTTTATCGTAATCACCGGAAGTTCCGATATTGGCATTGATCTTGGTACTTAAAAACTGCCCGATCCCGATGGGATCCAGGTTTTTGTGGTTTTTATTGGCAGGGATGACAATCTTTCCCCCGGCAACTAATACTTTCAGTCTTTTTTCTTCGATGGACTCCTTCTTCGCAACAATCTTCATCTGCGGTGTGATTATGTCCTGTCTTGCGCTTTCAATCTGCGTCATAAAAACCTCTTTATATGTCCCGGTTATTTACATTGACTTAAAATCCATTATACCATGAATATAATAGTGTTCGCAACAACATTTTTTAAAGCACCTCTCCACAATGAACTGACTGTCGCTCGCCACTAATAAAAGTAAGCTATTGATAAATCCCTACCCCCAAATTACTGACATATATTTTTCCCCACCGTCAGTTGGGCCCGTTTTTCGAGAAGTGTCTTGAAAAACATCTATATATTCTTCAGTTTCCTTATTGCTGTTTCTCCAACTGCAATATTTTTACATCTTCGAGGTCTTTTTTTTGTCCTACTGCAATTTTCGATGATATCAGGTCACTCCTGGAAACCACATGCAAATCAATTTTTTGATATTGCACCGTGTTCTTATTTTTCCAGGCTTTTTTAAATTCGATACCGGGGGAACACAAGGTTCCCCCCTACGTTTCTGGTTCTGTACCACTATGTGTGAAAATCTTGTTTTTTTGCAAAGAATTTTTTTCTGAAAGCGAACCTCGTTTGTTGACATCATCGGTTGCGGCCGCCGACCGCTCTGTGGACTACGTGGTTTGAGTTGTATGTTTATTGTGTATATTTATGGGATTGTCTTCATCCGATTCCCAGTTTTGAGGATTATTTATAATATAATTGCGTACCTGTTCTAATTCCTCCGGGTCTCTGATTATACGGTCAAAAAAGTCTCGCTGCCAAAAGTATTTTTCAAAAGCAGGCCAGTGGTTTTTTGTGACCGAGTGGATGTATGTATTTGTTGAGATTGATTTAAAACCCTGGATTATTCGACTAATGGAATTCTCATTTGTTCCACCCGGATTTTGAAGAAATTCCTTATTATGATGTTTTTCGTAGTTTTTCAAGTGGTCATTTACTGCTTGAAAAGGAGAGGCACCTATAATCTGTATTATCCCATGAATATGATTGGGCATCATCACATATTCATCCAAAACAATATTTTTAAATCGATTAGATAACTTTTCCCATTCCATTTTTACCATATCACCTATTTGATTAAGTGTCATTTTTCCCCGGGAAATATCCCCGAACAAGCAATCTCTGTTCTGCGTGCAAAAGGTTATAAAATAAAAACCGGGACTTATATAGTCGAAACCTTTCAACCGCAGCGAATGTCTATGATGGATTTCACGATTGTATTTCATCTGATTATTTTATACATTTATGCCCTTTTTTTCAAGGTGGAAAAGCCTCCCGAATCCACCGCCAAATTATCGAAACCACCTGGATATTTAACGATAGAACATGTAGGGGGGAATCTTGTATTCCCCCGATAAACAGAAGGTAAATAGACCCAGCCCGGTAGGGGGGAACCTCGTGTTCCCCCGTGTAAAGATCATGTACAAAGCCCTAGACCGGTAGGGGAGAATACGATATCGGGGGAACACAAGGTTCCCCCCTACGGGACCTGGTCCCCATTTATATCGGGCTAACACTTCCCCTTATTAACCCCCCAGCTTCTCCAACACAAACAAAATCTCCGCCGCATCGGTATAATGCAAATCCGGGTCGGCAGCCAATCCCGGGTCCAGCTTCCCATTCAGGATGGCCTGGAGTTTGGAGATGAGTGCTTTCAAATACGGAGGAATGCCGGGATTCTTCGCAAGTCCTTCTAAAACACCGGCCATCTCTTCTTTTTTATTCTCCCGCAGGGCCTGCAAGAATTGCAGGGACAAGCGCCCGCCGCCGCTGTGATTCTCGCCGCCGTCGCGCCGGTAGGCAAGATAAAGGTCAATCGCCTGCTCCCGCGCCTGTGCCGCTTCTTCCTGGTTGCCTTCCGCCTGTTCGAGATTGTGTAAAATCATCCAGGTTGTCCAGGGTTGCGCTGCGTGGCCATAGGTTTTTTTGCATTCGACAGCGCGTTTGATCTCCCGGCGGGCCTCGGCAAAGCGCTTGAGCTTGATTAAGGTATCGGCAAGGTTATTACGGGCACGCCCCTCATTTGCCATATCCTCTACTTCCACATACTTATCCGCTGCCTGCCGGTAAAATATAACCGTTTCTTCTAAACGTCCCATTTTATCGTAAAGATTGCCAAGCTGGTTCAACGTACTGGCCTCGCCTGCCGTATCGTTCTGCTGCACTTTAAGGGCCAGGGACCGGCGGTAGGCCCGTTCAGCCGCTTCCAATTGCCCGGCTGTTTCATGCACTATGCCGGTCTGGTGCCAGGCCACTGCAACCATTTTCGGTTCTCCTAAACTCTCAAAGATTTCTCGTGCATCCTGGTTAGCTTTAAAGGATTCATCATAGCGACTCTGAAACATGCGCACCGTTCCCAGATTGGTTTTTCCAACAGCAACATCTCGAAATCGATTCGATTTCT
>JAGLQA010000591.1 GCA_023137075.1 Candidatus Aminicenantota bacterium | reverse complement strand
TTATCAATATAACTCCAAAGTTTTCTCGCAATTCAAATTTTAAGCTCTATGATTTACTAAATGCCACTGATACGGAAGTTTTTCCGTCTCAAAACCATCCTTTTATGCCATTACATGCCGGTATTGACCAACATGTTTAAGGCATGGGGGAATAAATCAAGAATAAATTACCTGTCCCTTCCCCCTCCCTTCTCAAAACGGGTGGCGGATTTGGGGTTATATTTCTTACTTAATTAGTTTTATCGAAAGCCGAATCTCCTTCTGGTCGGTTAAGACCATTTCTTTCCGGTACTCTTTATAACCCGGCTTTACGATTTGCAGGGTATATTTACCCGGTTTTAATCTTAGGTTTTCGATTTTGCCTCTTTTGGGCGAGATACCCCAGAATTTCCCATTCAGGTAGATCGATGATTCTTCCGGTTCAATCTCAAGGATAATTTTTATCAATTTGAATTTCCCGATTTTTTCTTCGGCTCCCGGTTTTTCGGGAGGTTCTATTTCTTTAACGGTTTTAGGTATGGGTTGAAGGGATACTCTTTCTTTTTCTTTGGGGATTTCTCTCACAAAGCCTTTATCCTTTCGTAAGGCCAGGCGCACGGTAATGTTCCGGGACGAGTAGTCATAGAGGTTGATCAATTCTTCGATATACCCGCCTTTCTTTATTATGAGGTCGTTTTTCCTGGATGAGAGTCTCAGGGCAGAATCGGGGGTTGAGAATTCAAAAGCTTCCCCGATCAACCGGCCGTTCAATAATACCTCGGCGTCATCGGGCTCAATATGAAGAACAACTCTTACGGAACTATAATTCTCATAGGAATCGTAAGGGATGTGCAAGGTACAGGCTGAAAAAACAAACACCAGGAGCAAGATTAAAAGATAGAATGTTTTTTTCATTTTTTATCTCCTTTTAAGTTTTCTAATTTATACATTACAAAAAAAAATGCTGCTCTTATCATCGCTTCATATGCAGCAATTTTGCTGCCATTCTCCGGTAATAGAAATGTCACTTTTTCAGGACAAAGCCCGGCATTTTTTTAAAAAATTGGGACATAAAAAGATCTTTTAGTACTCCGCTTCCCGTTGTTCCTCTTCCGCCGTGTTAACGATTCCCGGCGCGTCTAAGCGCGGGCACACGTTTTCACAGATGCCGCAGCCGATACATAAGTCGGGCACGACGTAAATCTGCTTGACTTTTACCAATTGGCCTTCGAAGTTCCAGGTGTCCACTTCCCTGAAGCGAATGGCCTTATCGGGCACCGGGCAGTGCTCTTCACATACGGCGCAGTTGTAACCGTCGGCGTAGGTGTAGCAGCGATTCCGGTCGACCACGGCGATTCCCATCTTAAACTGTTTTTTTTCTTCCAGGGTCAGCTTTTGGATGGCATTGGTGGGGCAAACTTTGGTGCATTTATGGCATTCGTATTCGCAGTAACCGGTCTGCGGATTGGCAACCGGTGTCCAGATGCCGTCAACGCCCGCTTCGAAAAGAGCGGGCTGGAGAAAGTTTGTCGGGCATACCTGCATGCACTCGCCGCAGCGGATGCACTTCTCTAAGAACTCTTTTTCCGAAACGGAGCCCGGTGGCCGGACGAATCGATGGATTCGCGACCGCACCTGGGGGGATATCCGCGGCAGGGAGCCTATAAACAGGCCGGAAACGATCGTACCGGCGATTTTTCGTCTACCGATGTCGATCCGGGTGCGGTGTTCTTTTTTCGGCAACTGGAAGCCAACATCGATGGCGTCGAATTTGCAGTCGTCCACACAATTGAAACAGCTCAGGCACTCGGATTTTTGGAAATCTTCAAAGGGACTGCCGTTGTAGGTGCAATTTTTAGAACAGGCTTTGCAGGAGGTGCATTTGCTGTTGGTTTTAAGGTTGAAAAAACCGAACTTTGCAATGATGCCGTAGAGCGCACCTAAAGGACAGAGATAATTACAGAAGAAACGTCTTTTATAGAGGTTTAAGAAGAGCAGCAGGAAGAAGATCAGGCCGATCAAAACGGACTGCCCGTATCCTCTCTGTTTTACGGTGAGGATATTTTCCCGGGCAAAATTGTAAGCCGGTTTTATTCCTTTTGCGACGATGCCGGTATCTTTCGCGCCTCCTTTCAGGGAATTTTCCACCATATGGTTTACCGAGGGATTGACCACCGCCGTGGTGCTCCGGGTGAGCAGGGCAAAGGGATCGAGCCAGCCGCCGATATGGGTGCCCATTAATGATAGGGTGATAACCAGCAGCAAGATGATGTACTTCACTTTTAGAAACCGCTTATCTACCGGCTCTTTTTTCTTTTTGGATTTTTTGAATATCCAGGAAAAGAATTGATTGATGGCGCCGAAGGGGCACACCCATCCGCAGAAGAACCTGCCGAATACCAGGGTGAGGAAAACCGGGATCAGGGAGAGTAAAAAAATGGTGGTAAGTGTGTGGGTGGCAATAACATTTAATATTAACAGCAGGGGGTCAAAATAGAAAAAGGTATCGGTAAAGGTAAAGGATTCGCTGCCGGTCCTGCCGGCGCTAATTAATAAAAAGAAAAAGAGAAACGTAAACAGGATTTGAAAAAAGATTCGAACCCGCTGTAGGTTTCGTCCTTTTTTTTGTGTCATCAGGTTAATCAGGTTTTAACGGTTTTCAGGTTGATTTTAGTCAGGTCCATATTTCCCATTTTCCGGTCGAAAGCGGCTTTGATGAAGGGTACCTCCCGGGGCAATTTCCCGAATAGGTCCGCTGCTGCCACATCGGCTTCCATGATATTAGCCGAAGCGATGATTGTTTTTTTGAGTTCCACGTCGCTCAGGCGCCCACCGGTGGGCCCGTTCCGCATCAATACGCGAAAGGCGTCGACAATGGTCAGGTGAACCATAAAGCCATTGGCCAGGTCGGCAATGTTATCTCCCATACTTCTATGGAGTTTTCCCCGGTTGCCGCCGATGATACCGTAGAGGTTTTTCATACCGATAGTGAGCGCCGCGCTGCCGTGATGTTTCAAAATGGGTACATCGATGAATTTATCCACTTCTAAATGGTCTTTAAATACGGGCCATCTTTTCAGTTTTCTGCCCTTAAAATCGTGAATGACCAACCGGTTTTCGTCCGCGTGCCGGACTTCTGCCCCGGCTTTTTTCGCTGCTTCTTCGATTCCGCTTCTGACGTATGAGCTGGCTGCCTTGTGGGTGGTGTGATCCATGACAATTACTTTTTTAGCCCCCGCGTTTAAGACCATCTCGATGACTGCTTTCACAACCTCGGGATTGGTGTTGCCCGCCTGCTCAACCGATCTGTTCCATGCGATGTTGGGTTTTACCATCACAATATCTTGCTTCGATATGAATTTTTCCATGCCGCCAAGTTCCTTAACCGCTCTTTTTGTTAATTCATAGGGTGACTCACCCATTACCTTAACGACCAGCGAACCCCCGTTGTCACCTTCCAGGTTGAATAAGGCGGGGATACATAGGGCTGACGAGGCAGCCGCCGTTTTTTTTAAAAAATCTCTTCTTTTCATGATTGTCACCTTTTTAATATAAATAAATATTAAATATAAGGGCAAATTGTCAATAAATTCAGTATATTTCCAGGGATTCTTCGATTGTTTTTACCAGGTAATCATGTTTTTCCCGACGGTCCGCGCCTTCCGTAATCAGGATAATGGAAACGGCATGCTTGCCGGGATCGACCATATAATAGTAATGACTCAGAATGCCGGTTCGTTCCAAAGTCAGGTCATACCCCTGGGCATCGGTAAGAGTGAGTACTTTATAACCGGTTACCCGGTACAGGGACAGCGTACCGGCGGTTCCCCCTTCGATCCCCTTCACTTTCTTTTTCATCTCTTTTTCCGCATTCCAATCCCCCTGGATCGCCCGGGCAGTGATTGAGACGGATATCCTCTCTGGGTAAGAGAAGGTGATTTTACTGGTATCCCAGGTAGATTCATCGATTTTCGTGAATCCCTCAGGCAGG
This sequence comes from Candidatus Aminicenantota bacterium, assembly GCA_023137075.1. Classification (GTDB taxonomy): domain Bacteria; phylum Acidobacteriota; class Aminicenantia; order UBA2199; family UBA2199; genus JAGLQA01. The sequence continues at coordinate 740 of JAGLQA010000591.1, read as the reverse complement.
GATATGCTGTAAAAACCATTGGGATCGGTAAATGTTTCCACCTGGGCCGACAGTATCCCGGGGGTTTCGGGTAAAGTTGCTTCCCGGGTTTTCGGGGTTTCCCGGGCTACAGTAGTGCCGGATGGTTCGTTCTCGGTAGAGGGGGTGGAGCCGGGTTTGAAAACGAGCACTATGACCACCACTAGAACCGCGAGAACAAGGATTAACGGCAGGAGACGTTTGAGGGGAGATTCGCGTTCGATTTCCGGTATTTTAATTTGGGGGGTGACACCGGGGGCAGCCGCGGTTCTTTGTCCGGCAGGGATTGAACCCGCTTTTGGCTGAGTTTTCTCTTCCGGGAAATCGAGCTCTAAGGGAGGAATATCGTCTTCCGGGAGGTCCGGGTCCAGGGCCGGAGGCGGATCCGGAGTGAAGGGGCTTAGTTCTAAAGGCGGGGTTGTTTGCGGTGGGGCAGGCGCTTCGGGCTTCATCGTTGGCGGTGCCGCTTCCCTGGTTGGGGGAATGGGATCCGGTGTTGGTGGGATTTGTTTGGGTGAAAAAGCAATCTTTTTCGGCGGCGGAGTGGGCTGCAGGGCCGGGATCTTTTCGATCTCCGGTTGAGGTTCGGGTTTCGGCTCTTCCATTTCCTCCAATTTGCATAATGCGCCGGTTTTCTCAAAGGCGGTTTTATATTTATAGGCGCTCTCAAGCGATATGTTGGATTTAAGAGTTCGGGGTGTTTTGGCAAAGATTGACTCCAC
>JAGLQA010000590.1 GCA_023137075.1 Candidatus Aminicenantota bacterium | reverse complement strand
GAGAACGCTGTCATATTTGATTTCGCCGTTAAATAAAACTATAAACTTCTTGTTTTCTGTTTCGTTCTTCTCGGCTTGACCATGCAAATTACTATTGTCAGTCATCTTAATATTTCCTTATATCATAAAAACATAAATTTCTCAAGTCCTTGTTAAGGCCAAATCAACCGGCTAAATTCCATAATCCTGTAATGATGGGCAACCGCAAGGGATTGCCCCTACATTTATTGTTCATATTTTGTAGGAACACGGGGGCCCCCCCTTTTCTTAGCCGCTGCTCGATTTCGGTTTTCACAAAGATTACAAAGCCCTTACCTTAGAGAAAAGAGTTATTAAAAAATGGGACTGAAAGATGAATGATGAATTATGAGTGATGAAACATGTTCTACACTCATTTATAAGAGGTGTTTATAATTAGGTTGACTCATTTGAAGGTATAGTATAAAATTAGCTTGACTGGTTATAAAGTATTATTTATAACCGGTCAGGATGATTACTAAAAGATAGTATAAAAAGGTATTGTTCTCAGGATAACGATGCAGAGAGAAATAGGAGATTATAAGATTAAATACATGTTGGGCGCCGGCGGTTTCGGCACCGTCTACTTAGTCGAACACAACAACAATGAATACGCATTGAAGCAACTCGAAATCGGGATAATGAACCCGGAGATTTCAAACCGGTTCATCCTGGAATCGAAGCGGATCGATAAATTGAGAGAAAGATACCACCTCGAGTACGTGGTTCAAATCTACGACATACTATTTGAACAAAACGCTTATGTCATGGAATATATCCCGGTGAGTTCGGAAGATTATTTTGAAAAAGATAATGACGAAGACTTTATCATCTATCTCATCCGGGCGTTTCATCAACTCCACGAATTGGAAATCGTGCACCGGGACATCAAACCGAAAAATTTAAGGGTACATGACTCGCGGCCGGTCATTATCGATTTTGGCGTCTCGTCCTGGTGGGACAGCGGCAGCAAGATCAGCCAGGTGGGCACAAAGTTTTATTCCCCACCGGAAGTGGTGGTGAATATTTTTAGCGAATACGGCAATTTAGAGGCAGCGCGAACCGCCCATTCGGAACTTTTAAAAATTAAACCGGGGAGCGCGATAGAACGGTTCAAATATGTCAAGAAACTCCACGATGTTTACAGCTTAGGAATCACAATCGGAGAATTCTTAACCGGGTACCACCCCTTCACCCAGGAAAATTATATCGCATATTTGCGCAATGGTGAATTAGAAGATTATACCAGGTGGTTAGAAAAAATCCCACTGCGCTTCAAGGAATTTGTAAAGAAAGCCACCGCATTTTCACCATTGAAACGGCCGCAGCTCGATGCTCTTCTCAAAGATTTAAAAGTCAATCCCTTCCGGTTTTCCGTATCGGGACCCGCCAAAAAAGACGACACCTATTGCCCGGACAGTTATTTCAAGTGCCTTAAATGCGCTCACGAAACATTGCCTCCCGCAGAACATTGTGATAAATGCCGGGAGAAGCTGGGAACTATCATGCTTCATATAGAGCCGCTTCAAAACATCAAAACCAGGGAAACACCGGGCAGCTTGCGATTAATAAGAGACCCTGGATTAGAAGCGGGGGATATTTCAATTGTTGTTGATCTGCAAGGAGAGGATTTTGAAATTTTAATGGGCCGGAGCAGCGGCAGTTGTCATATTGCCTTCCGGAGTGATAACTGGATGTCCAAGGTGCATGGCCGGTTGATAAAGAAAGATAAAAAAGTGTATTATATCGACGGCTGTGATGGGGAACAACCCACCAACTCGGGGTTATTTAACAATCTGCCCATCGGAAATTCCAGGATAGAACTGACCTCCGGCGCATTACTCATCTTAGGTAGTACCATCTTTAAGATAAAAAAATATTTCGGAGAATTGGAATAGCCGATGAAACAGTGTTTGCGATGTTTTCGTTTTTTAAGCAGCCGGACCCGGCGCTGCATATACTGCGGCCATGACCGGACCGAAAAGCTGGAATTTGAATTCGCTTCACACAACCCGAATTATAAAATTTACACCCATGAGATTATTATCGATGACCAGGCCTATACGATCGTCAAATCAATCGGCAGGGGAGGATTCGGCAGGGTTATTAAAGTATTTAATTCAGCTGAGAAAACCTTTTATGCCCTGAAAGTCCCGTTAATATTTGACGAGATATTTTCCAACCAGAAGGGAAAAACGGCCAGGGAAATGAAAATCTCCCGGCAGTACCTTGAAAACGAGATCGACATGCTTGTAAATATCGCGGATGAAGCGTTTATTCACCGGTATAAGAGGGGAATGGTGAGCGCCCAAACAAAAGACAGATCTGAGCGGTTCCCGGTGCTCATGATGGAGCTTGCCGAATGCACACTGCAGGAAATCATCAAACACGCGAGCAGCGGGGAAGGGAATCCTTTCCCCTATGATGAAAAAATAAAAATTATAAAAGAATCGGTGAACGCGATTTCTCATCTTCACAGCTTAGGGGTACTGCACCGGGACTTAAGCCCCGACAATTTGTTTGCGGTAGACCGGGAGGGTAAAATCACCTATGTTCTCGGAGACTTCGGCGCATCTAAATCGCTATTTAAAGAGGAAGCCGGCAATCAATCATCCGAAGTTGTCGGACATAATGCCTACCTCGATCCCTGCCGTTTTACTAAAAAATACAACCGGGATTTTCGTTTGGATATTTACAGCCTGGGAATTATTATCACGGAAATTTTCATGGGCAGGTTCTGGACGGATGTGATGGGTAAGGAGAATATTCATGATTTTCTGGCTGTGGATTTTGAAAGGGAGTTTCTTCTGCAGGAAGGGGCCGCAAATGTCCCGGCGAATATTATCGATGTAATACGCAAAGCGGTAAAGAGGGATAGCGAGGACCGGTACGACACAATCGATGATTTCAGGCGGGTTTTGTTCGCTGTCTTGCAAACCCGGCCGGAGGAAGAAAAAACCGAACTCATCGCGCCCGGCACAATCACTTTCCCTTTCTACTTTTCCCTCACGCTGCCCTTTGAGCCGGACGATAAAACCTTTTCCCAGGAAATCATTAAATATATCGAAGGCGAGAGGATGGAACTTTCGGATTATCGGGGCGCGAAAATCGTGTTCAATAATTTTCTTCCCAAAAAGGTAAGTATAAACAACACCTCCCTGTACTCGGCGGTTGTTTCCGGCAATGCGATACTGCTCAATTTTATTACCGGTAAGTATGTGGAATTGGAAAAGCTAAGCGAAGAAATCGATGAAGAGGTGGAGGGAGAACTCCACTTCAAAGGGATAATCGAAATCGAGTGGGTCACCTGAACCCGGAGGTGACCGGATAGTGCGGCAACATGCGTTTCTCCTTGCTGTTGACAAAAGTATAGAGATAGGGTTACCGGGTCTTTGCCACAGTATCCTTGTGATTATCCTGAACCAGGTCCTTTATGGCCCGGATTCTTTCTAACATCGGGGGATGGCTGTCATAAAAAAAGACCTTTAGCGGATGTGGCGTCAGGTTGGAAAGGCTTTCGATACTCAGTTTCTTAAACGCGGTCACTAATTCCATTCCTTTGCCCGTTGTTTTTACCGCGAACCTGTCCGCTTCATACTCCCGTTTCCGGGAAAATATGTTCATCACCACCGAGGTGACCAGCGATATCGGAGAATAGAGGAAACCGAAAAAGACCAGGCTGGCATAAACGGATAAATGTTCCATCTTAAAGGCGGCAAACAATTCGTTGTTTTTTAAGAAGAGCGAAAAGATGAAGAAGATCAGCCCGGTTTCCAATATGGCGGCAATTAAGGTTTTGGGTATGTGTTTTAGTTTATAGTGTCCCATTTCATGGGCCAGGACAGCGATCAATTCAGCGGGGCTGTGCTTTTCGATGAGTGTGTCGAAAAGCACGATCCGGCGCGATTTGCCGAAACCGGTAAAAAAGGCGTTGGGTTTGGTCGATCTCTTTGATTCATCCATTTTGAAAATACCCTTTATTTTAAAATCATTTTCCCCGGCGTATGTCTCCAGGGCCTCCTTTAATTCTCCCTCTTCTAAGGGAGTAAATTTGTTAAAAAGAGGCAGGATAACAACCGGGGCGATCAGCATCATAAAAAGCTGGAACAGGGTAACAACCGCCCATATATAGAGCGGAGCCAATTTTCCGGTTTCCCGGAAGAACCAGAGAATCAGGGCGAAGAGAGGCGCCCCGATAATCACGGCAAGTATGATGCCCTTAACCCTATCCAGGATAAAGGTTTTGACTGTTGTTTTGTTAAAACCGTATTTTTCTTCGATCACAAAGGTATCGTATATTGAAAAAGGAAGATCGACCAGACCGGAAACGAAAAGCAGCAGGCCTAAAAAGATCAAACCGGTCACGATGTGACCATATCCCGCCGACCTGGCGACATGGTCGATGGCGTTGAATCCGCCAAGAAGTATGAAGGGGATAATAATCGCCGTGCTGATTGTGCTTTGCAAGATGCCGGACTTTGAATTTTCCCGGGCATACCGTTGGGATTTTGCGTACTTTTCCTCATCGTAAAAGCCTTTGAATTCGTCCGGAAGTTCGGGGAGCAGGTTCTTGATATTCAAGCGGTCTACAATAATATCCAGCAGGTATTTGCCGGCCAGTATAGTTAGTATGATAACCAGGTAGAGATTCATATTTCCTCCTGAATTTTACATGGAATAATTGATCTTTTATTTTAGCCCATGATCACAAAGAGGTCAACCTACCTGATATTCCCAATCCACTTCTCTCCTCAACAGCAATTCTAATTTTACATCTTAATTCAAGGGAGGCAGGGGGACAGGTAATTTATTAGCATCAGCCTCAAATTCAAGTTTTAAGATATAATATTTTTTTATTGTTTGTCTTTGTTTGCTTTCCTTTCTCGATAAAATTTACTTTCCCTACATTTAAGATTCCGAACAGGGCGAATAAGGATTCAAAGTAGCTGTTAATTCGATCACGGTCCATTTTCAGGACTTTCTCAAAATGCTCTCGAGCCTCTTGACTTAACCTTTCTAAAACCGGCCGTATCAACTCGATCTCGTTCGTCTTTTTCACGATGCCCGCATCCATTTCAAAAAGTTGATTGCCGTCTACAAAATCCGCCATTAGCCACAGCTTGTAAATGTCAAGAATGGCCCGGTCATGTTTTAATAACTCTTTTAATAAAACATTGAGATACTTTGTTTTTTCTTTATCCGCGACTCGAAGTTGTCCGCCGATCTCTGCGTCAAATTCTACAATAAGGATAAACTTTTTTTTCATTTTTTTCTCCGGAAGAACAGGCAGCAGAATCCGGATGTTTCTTTAGGTTTAACTCCCACGGGTGTGGAACCGGCCTTCCGCCATACAGCGGGTGTTTTCCGGCTTTCTGTTCCCTGCACATTGTTCATTTTTTTAACTCCATAAGCATATGATAATAAACCATGAAGCAAATGTCAAGCATTATTGTGCATTTTTTTATTTTTGACAATCTTTTAATTACATATACAGTATAAATGCTTACAAAGGCGCTTCCATTTCTATGATTTTAATTCAGCCACGAAAAAAAGTTCTCGGTAATCGCAGGAGAAATAACCGGTCTTGACAATTTTTTGTTGAGTTGGTACAATCGCAGCATGTCGGATACACCTGGATCCCGGTTAAAAAAAATTAGAGTTTTTCTCAGGCTTTCACAGGGTGAATTCTCAAAAAAGTTAGGCGTATCGCAGTTTACCTTATCCAATTATGAAAACGGAAAACGTTTTCCCGACAGCCGGTTCTTAGAAAAGTTGAAAGATGCGGCGGACATCGATTTAAACTGGCTGATCAAGGGAGAAGAGGCGAGTGACGGTTTTTCTCCCGGGGCGCCGGTGGACACGGAGATGAAAGATTTTTTGTATTGGTATAAAGAACTGCCGATTGTGCGTCATTCGGCCTTAGCGGTTTTAGAAGATTTGAAATTCAAATACCCGGCAATCTTTAAAAAGAGTACGGGTAAAAAGGAAGAAGGCGGTAAATGACCGGAATAAAGG
>JAGLQA010000059.1 GCA_023137075.1 Candidatus Aminicenantota bacterium | reverse complement strand
GTGTGGAGATAGAGGAAAGAATTACTGTGAGACCGCGGAGGGGTCGGCGACCCCAACCAATAGGCCGCAGCAAATGTGTTTTTTACCTTTAGAAAATTTTCGCAAAAAAACAAAATTTTTACACATAAGTAGTACAGATAAATACAAGAGGTGGAAAGGAAATAATGATCCAAAAATCGGCACATGGAATACCATCAGGTTTATGACTTACAATGTTATGGCTGGTGCAGGAGCAGCAGACCCAGATCCCGTGGATCCGGATGAGTACCGCTTACCCAAGATAATGAAAATATTAAAAGCCGCTAATCCTGATATTTTGGCCATTCAGGAGGCCACCTCCTGGGATGAACTAAACCCGCCAGTTGTACAGCAAGTGGCTGAAGAGTTACAGATGAACTATTATTTCCTGGGGGAGTCCGGTGGTGTGCATCCCATTGCTCTGTTTTCTAAATTTGAGATAAAAGAAGTCGGAAACTTGCCTGAGCCATTTTCCAAGGCCATACGAGCGGAGATTATTGCTCCCAATGGAGAATCCATTTTTGTATTCGCTGTTCATGTGTCTGCCGGACCTATTGAAACTATGCGGGAACAATTGATATTTCTCGTAGGGGAGATGGACAGTTATCGTGATAAAGCGGTGATATTAATGGGGGATATGAACTTTCCTGACCCGGATACACGTAATGGACTTCATTCTATCCTTTATGATGCCGGATGGTGCCATCCCTGGCTCGCTCAGCATCATATCGATCATATATGGACTTCCCCCTTACTGGCACCGCATGTCCAACCAAAAATAATACTCGAGTACGAATTGTCCCTCGAGTTATCGGATCATCCACCTGTGGCCCATGATATTAATATTTATTTTCCGGCGATTAAAAATGAGCTTCACCCGCCCTTGAATTTTAGGCTGCAGAGATTAGAAAACGATTACATTTTCTTCAAAGAGTATGTCGACGAGCTGAGCTGGGATGCTAATCCGCAAAATATATCAAATCCCGTAAAATATAACCTTTACAGAAAGATAAATGGATTTACCGACTGCAGCTATGAGTTGATTTCAGAACTTGGTCCAAATGTCTTTAATTATGAGGTTAGAGGGTTAAAAAAAGATAGCCTTTATACATATAAGATAACATCGGTAGATGAAAGTAACAGGGTAAGTGAACCTTCGGAAATCAGCAATCGGGAGGAACATAAATGAAAAAAACAATAATTATAATCGTATTTTTAATTCTTTTTCTTACTGTAAAATATGCTATTGATTTAGATGTTGGGATATTTTATGGCCCAAGAACAGTGAATGATTCCGATATTAAGAATGTTTATGGTAACGGAACTGTCTATTTCCCTTATTTAGTCGTCAATATTGGGAAGGGCATAACTATTGGTGGTGGATATGAAGGGGGATATTCAAAGGTATCTGAAATAGGATTGTATAATGAATCTTCGATGTTAAAGGTCACCGGTATAGAATTTTTTATCGGTTATCAATTGAATATAAAAAATATTTCTCCTTACATAAAAATCGGATATGGTGCATTTTCTTACAAGCAGACGGTTGAGAATCCCTATGTTGAGGAGTATAAAGTCGATCATAAAAAGACAACCATGACTATTGGCGGAGGATTCAAGTTTTATCCTATAAAGCATCTTTTTTTTGGAGGAGAGATCAAGTTTGTGCCACTTAAAGTTAAGCCTTATGAGGAAGAAGTTGATTTAGGAGGAATAAGATATCTTGGGTGTATTGGGTTTACATTTAACCTTTAATCAATGTGCACAGCAAGGTTGGGCCTACAAAAAAATTCTAATGTGTGACCCCGGAGAGGGCCAGAGACGCCTATCGATGGTGTCGGGCAAAAAAGTCGAATATTTTTTCGGCCCCCTGGAAATCCTGTGATACCCGCCCGATAAGCCTTTTCGAAAGATACTGAATCCCACCTGGCCAGGTATGCCCACCTCCGACAACCCTGTAAAGAATAACATAGACCTTCCCTCGACAATCGCTGTAGCTTTCCACTTCGGTACGGGTTTTATCTCCCCTCGCTGCGTTGGGAAGTACCGAACGTTCAGGGGAAGAGCCACATTCCATGTGTTTTACCCACCAATGCACCGACGCATCTGTTGAAAGAATTTCGCCCCGGGGATGTCCTAAGGCCACAATCTGTCCTCCTTCATAAGGTACCAGGGGGTCTTCGGTTCCATTCATAAAAAGGACGCCTACCGGTTTTTTTGGGGTCTTATGTTCCAGTACCTTTCCCATAGAGGCCGTTACCGCCCCGACAGCAGCAATCCGGTCCGACAGATCCACAGCCAGGCGCAAGCACATAAAACCGCCATTGGATATCCCGGTGGCGTACACTCTTTTCCGGTCGATATTAAAATCCATATGAAGCCGGTCGATCAGTTTCAAAATGAAACCCACATCATCCACTTTCGAAAGGCGGCGATCTCTAAAGGTATTAATTTTACGGCCATCATTCCAGCCTTTTTCGAGACCATCGGGAAAAACCGCCACCCAGCCCCTTCGTTCTGCTTCCCGTGTGATTTGTCCCCCGGAAAGCCGGTCCAAACTTTTACCTACACCGCCGCCTCCATGCAAAGCGATTACTAATGGAGCAACTTTGCTGCGTGAATATCCGGCCGGGAGGTAGACATGGTAAGTCCGGGTCCGCCCCTGGTGGGTAAGGGTATGGGTTTGCAGGCCGGCAGAGCTTGCATGGCGTCCGATTTCCAGTGGTGTGGACAGCAATCTGAGGATGATGAGTGTAACAATGTGTATCATAACGTTATCTCCTTTGATTTCATGACTCTGCAGGTTTGGGCTTTATGGCCGCATTGATATTATAACAGGTTTTTTTTAAAAATTCATCAGGGGCCACGTTAGAAACCTATCCTGCTCTACCGACATTTTGGGGCACGGAATTTTAGGACCACCCCTTGAAATTATTTTTTTTTATTTATATAATCTTCTAATGAAAATATTACCTAAAAGGAGGGTATTATGAAGAAAGTATTAGTAATTTTATTGGTCCTGGCTGTCGGCGTGATAGGAACCCTGGCAGTTCAGAAGTATTTATTGAAAACTCCCGGCCCCGGTGTGCAAAAAATCGCGACCGCGGAAGGAAATAGTTTTGATCGGGTCACCCGGAATCTTGACCCGGGGGGTACCTTTTATATGTACCTGAGCACTGAAAAAACAATCGAGACGGCCGAAAAACTCATTGAAGGTATCAAAGAGATGGCCCTCGGTGAAGCCAAGGAACCTGCCAAAAAGAAATGGGTGGAACAAATTGCCAATGTGGTTACCATGCTGCTGAATGACAGCGGCCTGTTTGAAATCAGTGGAATCGGAGTCAGTTCTGTTCCCATGAAAAACGGGTTTAACCACGGCCGGGTAGTTGTTCACCACTATAAAGATAAGGGCGACGGATTGATGTGGAATCTCTGGGAGGATGGCCCCCATGCGTTGGATTCCCAGAATCTCCTGCCGGCAAACACGGTTTTTGCCGGTTTTTCCGACTGCGGGCTGAACTACTTCTGGGAATGGCTGAATAAAGAGGCAGCGAAGGCCGGCATTCCGGAAGTGCAAAAAGGACTTGAACAATTAAAACCCATGCTGCAAAGCAAAGGGTTGGATTTAGACGGTATTCTCGGTTCCTTAGGCGGTAAATGGGGCTTTATTGTTACCTTTGATGAAGATAAAAAAGGGAAGTTACCGCTGATGGGGCAGACAATCGAAATTCCCGACCCGGCATTTGCGCTGGTTCTTTATGTCAAGGATGAAACCATTTTTAATGTGCTGCAAAAATTATCCAAGGCCCCCCCAAAAGTTGAAGGAAATGTCAAGAAGATTGTCGGCCCGCAAATCCCGGGATCACCCATAACCCTTGAGCCGATGGTGGTACAAAAAGACAACCTGCTGATTTTTGCTTCCAACGGCAAGGTGGTAGATGAGATCTTTGCCGGTCAGGGAGGAGACAAGGGTTTATTGGCAAGCGAAGAGTTTAAAAGTTTATCGGCAAACATGCCGGAAAAAGGGAACGGTTATACCTTTTTGAGTTCGAAAATAATTAAGACTGCATTTGACATCCGGAAAAAGGTTGTTGAGATGTCCGGCGAGGAGGCAAAGGAAAAATTTGCCGCTTTCGAACGGCTCGAACTGTTTCCTGAAGACCTGGCTTTGTATAATGTGATGCAAAACACCGATGAAGGTTTTATCTTCACATCCAATAACAATATGCCTGTTGGGAGCGGCGCTTTACTGCCGGCCCTGGTAGTGGGGGGAATAGTGGCCGCCATTGCCATTCCTAACCTGGTCGCGGCTAAGAAAAAAGGCGGGCTGAAAGCAACCATGGGCGATATGAAGACGATTGGGACCGCGGTCGAAAGTTATAAGATAGATAACGGTTACGCGCCGCAGGCGGAATCCTTGGTGGAGTTAAAAAAACTCCTGGAACCTTTTTATATTAGAAGACTCCCCCTGGTTGACGGTTGGGGATTCGATTTTCATTATACCCACGGCACCGGCGAGCAGCAGGACACTTATTCCGTGGGTTCCGGCGGTAAAGACGGTCTTTTTGAAGGTTTCGACCAGGCAGGATTTTATGAAATGACAGGACCCGGCGATTTTGTGCGGGACATTATTTTTTCCAATAGTATGTTTGTCTATGGCCCCAGGATAAAGTAAGAGAATCCGGGACAAAACCGTATTGTCGTCCCCCCATTTTTTTTGATAATAACACCCGGTTCATGCTATAATAAAATTAGATGGTAAAACGGCAGCATGAGCATCAAAGGTGTACTTTTTCATCCGGTAAAGGAACCATGCCCCTACCTTGAAGGTAAGATCTCGGTTAGCGAAAATATGCGGATCGATGAGATCGACGATGTTGATCTTGAAATGCTCCTGAGCTTAGGATTCCGGCACTTCGGGGAGATTTTTTTCAGACCCATTTGCGGAGTTTGCCGTAGTTGTATTCCTATCCGGATCCCGGTCGGGCAATTTTCACCGTCACGAGCGGTGCGGCGGTTATTCAACCGCAATAAACATCTCAAAGTCGCGCTTGAACAGCCGGTGCCCTCCGAACAAAACTATGAGTTGTACAAGCAGCACAAAAAGAGATTTAAGAGCCAGGTTTTCGACTCCTACGATCTTTACGTTAAAAGTTTCTTCGGTCCTCCGTATTTTACATTTAATCGTGTGCTGACGGTCAGGGACGGCGGTAAAACGGTTGCCTTAACCCACTTAGATGTGACCGCCAATGCCATGTCTGCCGTCTATTGTTATTTTGATGAATGCTACAGCCACTGCAGTCCGGGAAAGTTTTCCGTTTACAAAGAGATTGAAATTTGCAGGGAATTGGGGATCCGCTGGTTATATTTGGGATATTATGTGCCCGGCAACCGCCATATGAACTATAAAATCCAATTTAAACCGAACCAATTGATGAGAAAAAACTATAAATGGATTGATTACCTGGATTCATCAGGTAATATTGTAAAACCGTAGGGAAATATTAACGACAAAAACACTTCAGGGCGCGGCCGGCGGTAGAAGAACAACAAAACTCGTTCCCTTCCCCGGTTCACTGGACACCGATATATCACCTCCATAACTTTTTACAATTCCGTGTACTACAGCCAGGCCCAGACCCGAGCCCTCTCCGGTTTTTTTCGTGGTGTAATAGGGCTCGAAGATTCGTTTAATCACAGTATGGGGAATACCCGGGCCGGTGTCGCTGACCGTTAGTTTCAGGAATTCGCCGGCCGGCAAATCATTATATTCATTTACCGTTTCCGGGTCTAAGTAAACCTTGCTGAGATGCACCTGTAGTACACCACCGGTCTCACGCATGACCTGCAGCGCGTTGGTACAAAGATTCAACACCACCTGGTGCATCTGCGTAGGGTCGGCCAGAACAATGGCGGGATTGGCCTGTATATCCCGGTGAATTTTGATGGCCCCGGGTAAATAGGAGTTTAGTAAATCGAGCACTTCGTTGATGATTTTGTTAATCCGTACCGGTTTTCGTTCCTTTTCGTTCTGCCTTCCGAAGGTAAGAATTTGTCTCACCAACCCGGATGCCCGTTCTGCTGCAATCGCAATTTGTTCGGTGAAACGGTGAATCTCCGTCCCTTCCTCGAGGGCTTCCAGTACCATTTCCGTATTCCCGGAAATCACTCCTATAATATTGTTGAAATCATGGGCAATTCCACCGGCCAGGGTGCCGATGGCTTCCATCTTCTGGGCCTGGATTAACTTTTGCTCTAACAGCTTCCTGTCGCTGATGTCCCTGATCGTGCCCCGGAAAGCGGTAATATTTCCCCCCTTATCGCGCACTAAATTGGCGGTCACTAAGGCCGTTATTTGCTTATTATCCTTCCGCTTAAGAATCACCTCATAGTCTTTGACATAACCCTTCTTTTCAATCGCCCGGCGGAGAGACTTCCTGTCTTCCGGCTTGCAATAGAGAGCGATAGAAGATGCTTCATTTAGTATCTCATCTTTCGAAGGAAATCCGAGTAATTCCACACCGGCAGGATTTATATCGATTAATCGTCCGTCGGGCGTGGAAACAAAAACCACATCTTTTGATTCTTCAAAAAGAGTGCGGTACCTTTTTTCCGCAGCCAGGAATTGGCCTGTCCTTTCTTCCACCTGTTTTTCCAGCAGCGCGGCATTACGCTGCTGGGTGAAAAAACGGAAAACCGCATAAAATATAAAAGATATTCCCGCAAAGGCCAGGACAAAAAACCACCACCGGGTATAAAAGGGTTCACGGATGACCAGTTCCGGGGATACCACCGGCGCACTCCATATGCCTGAGGCACTCCTGGCTTTCAGGTGAAAGCGGTACCGGCCGGGTGACAGGTTGGAATATCGTATCGTCTGGTTATACGGGTAGTGCTCGTCCGACCAATCAGCGTCGGAACCTTCCAGTTTGTGGGTGAAACGCAAAGCCTTTTCATCTAAGAAAGATATGCCGTTAAAATGAAACGCCCAGGAATGGGTTTTGTGGCCTAATTTTACCGGCTGGTCTAATGGAATGCTGCGGCCTTCTACTTCCAAAGATAACAGACGAAGTTTAGGCGAAGGATTCCAGTTTCTATGATTGTCAAATTGTTCGTTGTAAACGGATACGCCGCGGTTGGTACCGATCCAGACTCTACCCTTCGTGTCCACGATACCGGCCGCCCGGTTGGTTTCCTGGCCGACCAAACCCTCGGATATCGAATAGCGGACCTCCCGGCTGCCGTCCCGGACAATCACGCCGTTGTCCGTTCCGAACCAGAGCCGCCCCATGCGATCCTCAACAATAAAATAGACCGGCCTCTCGATTGTAAAATCCAGTTCCTTAAACTTTTTGAGACCTTCTTGAGTCAGGATGTACAGTCCTCCCAGGGTGCCGGCAAGCACTCTACCCCTGCTGTCCTCATATATGGCATAAACACTGTTGCCTTTGCTTTCCCCAGGCAACCTGTAATTCTGCCAGCGATTTTTTTCATACCGATAGATACCACCTATCACACTGGCAATATAGAAAACACTATTTTTTGTTTTATAGATTTTTCTGATCGTCATTTTGGGGAAGTTTCCCGGGCCCAGGGGAGCAAACCGGTCCCCGGTAAGGGAAAAAACTCCCCGTTTCCCCGCCACCCAACATTTATCATTCCGGTCAATCCACAGGCTTACGACAGTACCGGGCAGTCCGTGGTTTTTGCCATACCACATGACTTCCTTATGTTTGTCGATTTTTGCCAACCCGCCGCCCACCGCAGCCACCCAGATATTTTTCTTTGAATCCGACTTCATATCCAATACCCGGTAATAAGAACGCATGGTGCCGTCCGGCCTGGTAAAGGGGATTCGAAGGAATTTATTATCTTCCCAAAAGGTTACCCCACTGTTATGTCCGAATACGAATTTTCCCGGTTCATACTCTACCACTGCCGACACTTCATCTTCCAATAAGCCATGTATTCGTTGATAGTTGGCGAACCGGCGGCTTGCTATTTTGCTAACTCCCCGGTTGCCGGCAAACCAGACGTTTCGTTCAAAATCGACAAATATGGAATTGGCGCCGCGGTTGATGAGGCCGCTCAGCATATCGACAGGTTCCACTGAACCGGATTGATAATTAAAATAATAAATTTCATCGGCATCCCCAATATACAAACCACCCCGGTAATCGGGCGCCATTATCAATTCTCTTCCTTTCCTGGCGAAGGAAATTTCGGTATCATAAAACACCGGGTCATAATTACTTTCAGTAATATAACCCAGTCTTTTATCCCCGTAAAACCATATTCGCGACTCTTCTAAAGGGCAGCCGGGAAATTTCCCCTTGTGCTCGGCACAAATTCCTTTAATTTTTTTTAAGGGTAAATCCAACGATTTCGTGAGGTGATTGTCGATGGAACAGTCATTTTTCAGCACGGCCAAACCCTCATCGGTAGCAAGGTAACATCTCCCGCCCAGGGTGGCAATGCCGTTTATGGAATCGCACAATAACCCGTTTTGTGTATTAAGATTTTTCCATCCGGCCCAATCATAGAAAAATAAACCCGAATTAGATGAGCCCACCAATATTAAAGGTTTCTCACCCTGACCTTCTATTAGGTGAAAAGTTGTTATCCGCATGCTCCCCCGGGCTTTTAGTTTCAGATCCTCTATGCGTGTCCAACTGCTGCCGTCGTAAAATACAACGGCAAGTTGCTCCTGCTGCACCGGGTTGGGTAGGACCCATATTCGCCCTTGCCGGTCTACGGATATTTTGGGAAAGGCGAAATCCGGCAGACCATCCGACACGGTGAAGTTCTTCCAGGAGACGCCATTGTAACAGGAAATCCCGGCCCGGGTAGCAAACCAGATCCGGCCCCAGTTGTCCTGGGTAATGTCATGGACTTCGGCACTGGGCAGCCCATTTATTTCCGAATACCGGTGTACTAAGTAGCCCTGGCTGTAATTTTTAAAAAACATTGAAAAAAGCAGGAGTAAAAACAGCCCTGCTTTTATGAACCGGCCGGCGAAATCTTTTTTGTACACGTTTATTCCTTCAACATTACGTGTTATATTTTAACATATATTGAAAATTGAGTCATCCCAAGCCGGTATAATCCATTTCCGGGAATGGATTGTTTATTATCTTATTTTCAGGACAGCAGCAATGGAAAGGGCGGCGGTTTCGGATTTTAAAACACAATCATTGACCTTATAAAACACAAACCCCGCCTGCCGGAACCGCTCCTTCTCCCCTGGTTCAAAGCCGCCGGGAGGGCCGATTACCGACATGACGGGGAAGGAAAAATTCCCACCCGCGATGTCGCGTCCCTCTTTGTCTAACAGGATTTTTGTACCAACCTCCCGGGAGAATTCGATGATCTCATCCACCGCTGCCGGCGGGTAGATGTGGGTGGGCCACAATTTTTTATTGACCTTGAGAGACTGGATGGCGAGATGCCGCCATTTTTTCAGGTGGGAGGAATTGTATTTTTCGTCGGTCCGGGTATAAAGCACCGGCCTGATTTCATCGACACCCATCTCCGTGAGTTTTTCGATCACCAGGTTCATGACCTTTTTTTTGACCAGGGATGGGCCGATTATCGTTGTTAGTGCGGGCCGCGGTTCGCTCTCCTCCCTGTCGACTGCGACAAGGGCTTCATCCTTGTTAATTTTCCTGATCCGGCCGAAAAAAAGGGAGCCTTTGCCATTGATTACTTCTATCTCATCTCCGGCTTTCGCCCGGTTCACCTTCCGCAAATGAAACAATTCATCTCCTGTCAGGATGATACTCCCATCAACCACCGGTAGAGCGGAAAAAAATCTTCTGGTTGTCACGTCCTAATGGTATACTCGTCTTTCTTCGGCGGCGCTTTTAGCTTTGTTTTTTTCTATCTCGCGCAGTTCCCTGAACAGTTCACGTTCTTTGCGGGAGAGTTGAACCGGGGTAACCACATCGATAATAACCAGCATGTCGCCTTTGCCCCAACTATTAACATTTTTAAAACCTTTCCCTTTTAACCGTATGATTTTGCCGTCCTGGGTTTCGGGAGTAACCCGGATTTTTTCCTTTCCGTAAAAGGTGTCGATTTTGATCTCGTCACCCAAAGCGGCCTGGGAAAAGGTTATTTCAAGTTTATGGACCAGGTTGTTGTCCTGCCGCTCAAAGTTGTCGTCTTCTTCGATTTCGATTATAACGTATAAATCACCTGACCTGCCGCCATTGTATCCCCCTTCGCCTTCTCCGGGGATCCGCATCTTGTTGCCGTTATCCACACCCGGGGGGAAGGTAACTTTCATTTCCTTGCTTTCGCTGATCCTGCCTTTTCCCCGGCACTTTCCACAGGGATGGGCAATAATCTTCCCCGCTCCATTGCATACGGGACAGGTTGTCGCGATAGAAAAGAATCCCTGGCTCCTGCGTACGCTGCCGCTGCCGCCGCACTGCCGGCAGGATTCGAGGGATTTTCCCGGTTCACTTCCCGAACCATCGCAGATATCGCAGCTTACCTCTTTTTTGATTTCTATATTTTTTTCCACTCCCTTATAGGCATCTTCTAAAGTAAGGCTGACTTCCATGCCCACGTCCCGGCCCCTCCGGGGGCCGCT
>JAGLQA010000589.1 GCA_023137075.1 Candidatus Aminicenantota bacterium | reverse complement strand
CCTGTTCATTTTGAGGAGGTGCATAAAAGCGCTGTTTTTGCCTCCTGCATCTACCCTATGTTTAATCCTAACGGAGATATCGATAAATTTGCCCTGTTCTATAACGATATTACCGAACACAAGAAGATCGAAGAAACCATTTACCGCTATTCCCAGATTTTCTCAACCGTTAATGCCCACATGTCCTTTGTGGACAGGAGTTATATATTCCGGACTGCCAATGAAGCATCCCTGACCATTTACGGCAAAAAAAGGGAAGAAGTAATCGGACGTCCTATAGAAGAAGTTTTTGGCAGAGAGGTATTCCAGGAACACATCAAGGCCTCGATAGACAAATGCCTTAAAGGAGAAAAAGTTCATTACCAGGGCTGGTTCGATTTTCCCAGAAGAAAAAGCCGGTTTATGTTTATGAGTTACAGTCCGCTGTTCACCTTGGAGAGGAAGGTGTTAGGCGCAGTTATTAACGCCGTCGATATCACAAAGAACCGGGAGATGGAAGAGAAACTGAAAAAACTGTACGTCACCGATCAATTAACCGGAATATTCAACCGGGTCAAATTTTGCGAAGCCTTAGACGAAGAGATCAAAAAATTGAAAACCAGCCGGGATGCAAACCTGTCGATCATCATGTTCGATATCGATCATTTTAAAAAGGTAAACGATACCTATGGCCATGATGTCGGCGATGAAGTGATAAAAAAACTGGTCGGTGTTGTCAGGGGATGTATCAGGGAAAGCGATACCTTTGCCCGCTGGGGCGGAGAAGAATTTATGGTATTGCTTCCCAATGCCGATTTAGAAAACGCGTACTACCTGGCCGAACGGATCCGGCTCAAAATCGAAAAAAGCCATTTCGAGCAGGCGGGAACTGTGACCTGCTGTTTCGGGATCGCGGAATTTTTCCCCGATGATACGGTTGACCGGTTTACCAAGCGGGTGGATAAAGCGCTTTATAAAGCCAAACAGCGGGGAAGGAACCGCGTCGAAAGACCGAAAACCGTTTTCAAAACCGGGTAATTCCGCTGCCTTTCGGAATCCGGCAGATTGACAAGAGCTTGGCCTTATAATAGAATTGACAATTCCGGGGGGAACCCGGCAAGTTTTGAAGAAAATGAATATGAATGCAAGAGTCAGGAAACCTAAGCCAGGTTGGTTAAAGGCGAAAATACCGGCTGGAGAGAACTATTTTAAAATCAAGAAAGAATTAGAGCGGAGGCAGCTCAGTACCATTTGCCGGGATGCGCGGTGCCCCAATATTTCGGAATGCTGGAACAATTATCATGCCACTTTTTTAATCATGGGAGATATTTGTTCGCGAAATTGCTCCTTCTGCGCGGTCAAAACAGGCACTCCCCAACCCCTAAATCCGGAGGAAGCGGATCGAATATTGGAAATGATAACGATCATGGGAGCTAAGTATATTGTGATAACTTCCGTTACCCGGGATGATCTGGCAGATGGCGGCAGCACACATTTTGCCGCACTTATAGAAAAAATAAAAAATAGGAGGTGCGATTCAACAGTTGAAGTACTAATCCCCGGTTTTAAAGGCAGCGATGATGCTTTAAACCGGGTTTTTTCGGCACGCCCCGATGTCTTGAACCACAACTTAGAGACGGTAAAAGGGCTCTATGCAAAGGTTAACCGGAACCCGGAAAACTATGGAGTTTCGCTTAAGGTTTTAAGGCAAGCCGGGGAGAATAATTTAATTACTAAATCGGGGATAATGATAGGATTGGGAGAGACGGCAGCGGAGATAGAAGAGTTATTCCGGGATCTGAGAGAGAGTGGCGTCAAACTACTCACAATCGGGCAGTACCTGCAGCCTGGGGCAAACAATCTCCCCGTTGAAAAATACTATTCACCCGAAGAATTCGTCGCATTACGGGAGCAGGCCCTCTCCTGCGGCTTCGCAGCCGTGGAATCGGGCCCCTTTGTACGAAGTTCTTATGGAGCCGGCCGGATGTACCGGAAATACCGGGGGATTGAAGCGGAACGCTGATAACATTTAAGTATTCATGGTATAAAAAAAAACTTGATTGTTTTATCAAAAAGGACTATACTTATACTTAAGTTCCGAGACGTATATAAGGTAGTTAATGAAATATTTAATATTTAGTGACATTCACAGCAACTTAGAAGCTTTCGAGAAATTGTTAAGCATAAAAAAAGCAACAGAAGTCGATAAATATTTGTTTTTAGGCGATCTTGTGGGATACGGGGCAAATCCCAATGAGACGATTGAATTGTTTAAAACGATAAATAAATCACATTACATAAGGGGAAACCACGACAAAGTTATTGCCGACCTGGAATCCTCTTCACTTTTTAACCCGGTAGCGGCATTTTCTGCCGAGTGGAGTAAGATACAAACAAGCAAAGAAAACCAGGAGTTTTTAAAAAATATCAAAAGAGGGCCTGAGATTGTGGACCATTTTATTACCATCTGCCACGGTTCGACCTTCGATGAAGATTATTATGTTTTTTCAATGTTTGAAGCGGTTGAATCTTTCAAGTTTATGGAGACACAGGTCGGCTTTTTCGGTCATACACATTTCCCCATTATCTACCTGCTCAGGAATGATAAAATCGATATCGTACCCCTGAGCAAAAACATCAAAATAAAACTTGATCCGAATACCCGGTACCTGATCAACCCGGGTTCCATCGGCCAACCCAGGGATAAAGATCCGGACCCCAGCTTTGTGATTTTCGATTCTACCAGGAAAGAGGTGCATTTTCAGAGATTCCCCTATGATATCAAGAAAACGCAGCGAAAAATCAGGGAGGTCGGGCTCCCGGAAATATTGTCCAGCCGCTTAGAATCAGGAATTTAGGTAATCCCATGGAGAGTTATAATGAGCAATAAAAAAATTAAGAATGCAATCGATAACATTTTAGCGGAGAAAAAGAATTTAGTTCAGGCAAAGATCGACGAAGCAAAGAACAATATTATAGAGCAGTTGGAAAAGATCAAAAATTTAGAGGATTTTAGCCGCTATAGTATGCCCGACGGATTAGAAACCGTGGGCGGTTCCGCGGACATCGTTTTTATCCATAAATCGATCATGAAAATATCCATAGCCGATAACCAGTTAAATTTAATTAACAATCTACTGGAAGCTCTAAATAAATTCTGTACCCGGGCTGCATTATTTTTAGTCAAAGAGGACAAATTGATGGGTTGGAAGGGAAAAGGATTCTCCGGCCACAGCGGCGGCATCCAGGACGATGGAATAAAAAAAATACTCATTCCCTTTTCTGCCAATACGGTTTTCAAACAGGTGCTTGGTACCAAAGAAACCTATTCCGGTGCCCCCTTATCACAGCCCGACGATCATCTCATATTCAGCAGGCTTGGCGGCGAAAATCCCGAATCGATTTATGTGCTGCCCTTCTTCGTAAAAGGTAAACCGCAAGCTGTCATTTATATCGACGTGTTTGGCGGTAAAAAAATAGGTAAAAAAGAAATAGAGATGCTTTCAATTGTGGGAGAAATGAGTCTCGATTTACTACCGCTGCGCCAGAAGATTCTATCGAAAATAAAAACCAGGGAATATGTGGATGTGGATGTGGAGCCGGAACAACCGCCGGAAGCCGAATTCGAGCAAACGGGGGATGATAATGAGATCACGCTTCCATCCGTAAAAGAGAGCGATCCGGAAAGATTGGCCCGGGTAATCATCAACGATATCATTCTTTATAATAAGAAAGTTGTTGAAGAAGGAAGGAAAAAACGAGCGGTGTTCAAGCTGTTGGAAGATACGATCATGCAGGCAAAGGAATTGTACCAGATTAAATACAGTAATATCAATATTTTCGAAAAACAATTAGTCAAACAACTGGTAAAAGGAGATAAAGAAGCATTAAAAGGCTATAAATTTGAGACTCTTTAATAACGGTAACCGGTGTACAAAGATGGTAAGGAAAATTCTTTTTGTTGAAATGGTTTTTATTTTTTCCGCTGCCGCTTCTCTTCTGATCCTGACTTTTTTACAGGATAGGGATGGGAATTCCGCAGACACTCAAGGATATTTATTTAAGAATTTCAGGATAGTGAATTTTTTCCTGAAATTAGACCTGCAAAACCGGGCGGTTCCGGGTGAGGTGGAAGCGGAAGCAGCCGGATCCGTTAACCCCCTCATTAAAAATATTTTACAATTAAAAACCGCCGAAACCCTTTTTAAAGAGGGGAAACGCGACAGCATGCCGGCTCTTTTGGATAATATAAATACGAAATACGGATTTATCAACCGACGCAAGAGGGAATTGTATTTAAAATTTCTTTATGCAAAAAAAAGGTACCGGGATTTTGTTACCTATTTCGATTCGCCCCCGGGCGGCAGTCGTGAAATAATAGCCCTGGAGACGCAGTTACTCTTAATAAACAGCCTGAGCAAAACAGCCAATCAAGCGAGGGCCTTTAATATATTCAAAGAACTATTCAAAACCAACAACCTGAATTTTTTCAGGAAATTCATCTCCTGGAAGGAGTTAAGGTCTTTTTTAAGTCAACTCACCTATAACGATTGGTACCGGAAGTTTTTTTTCTTAGTCGAAAAAAACGATTACCGGGAATTTTTAACGGAGAAAAAATATATCGCGGCTCCCACCTTAACAAGGCTTATAGACGCCGAGTTTTACTATCGGCGAAAGCAGTATACCCGGGCGTTACGATCCTTAGAGAAAGTAACTACGAAACGACTATTAAATCACAAACGAAAATTGGTTATAAAAATAAATCTCCGTCAAGATAACTTCGACAATATTTTAGAAGAGGTTGAAGAATTAAAAAAGGATGAAGAAATTTATGCCGGACTGCTGCTTGACTGTGCCGGTATTCTTTTAATAAAGGGAAAATCGGAATTGTCATCACGGTTTTTCACGAAATATATCGATTCGGGGGTCCCGGAAGACCCGGATTTCTACAGGATTCTGTGGGTCACGGCCTGGATTCACTACCGGAACAACAACAAGGAGAAAGCCGTTCAATACTTTGAGAAAGGTTCCCGGTCACGATTTACCTCCTATAAAATTGCCAATAGTTATTGGCTGCACCGGTTGACCGGTAAGGGTTCACAAAATATAGACGAGCATCCTTTCTCCTATTACTACACCAGGATTGCCGGGGATAAGAAAAAAAACAGTTACAGGCAGTCGAAAAATTTCATGCATTTCATTAGCGGCAAACCCAGCCGCCGTCTACCCGGTGCGATAGAGGATATAAAATTGTTATTGAAAGCCGGTTTGTTTGCTGAGAGTTTCGACTTCATCAGCCAGGCCAAAAAGGATGGGCAATTATCTTCCACCGACCGTAATATTCTCAAAATCATAGAGTCGGTCATCTATTTAAAACAGCAAAATTTTTATAAAGCCTTCATCAGTTTCAGGGAAAATTTCCCCGGTTACACCTGTATTGTGCTGCCCGGCTCCCTGGGCCGGATTTATGCGCCCGTGCGATACAAAGGTGTGATCGACAAATATGCAGGCATTTACGATATCGACAATATGCTGCTCCTGGCCCTGATACGCGAAGAAACCATGTTCAGGGCCGACGCCGTATCTCCGGCCAAAGCCAATGGCCTGATGCAGCTCTTATTAGGCACCGCCCGGCAAATGGCCAGGGGAGAAGGGATCAAGATTCGCAAGTGGGATCTCTACAAACCGGAGATTAATGTCAGGCTCGGCACCAAGTATTTCCGTTTTCTTTTAGACAAATACGACGGCCGGGTGCATTTAGCGCTGGCCGCCTATAATGCCGGTGACCACCGGGTTGACCAATGGCTGAAAGAATTCGGTCATGTCGGAACCGATGAATTTATTGAGATGATACCTTTTTCCGAAACCCGGAATTACGTCAAGAACATCATCCGCAACCGCTACTATTACAAGTACTATCACGAATAA
>JAGLQA010000588.1 GCA_023137075.1 Candidatus Aminicenantota bacterium | reverse complement strand
GTAACCGGAGACGGGGTTATCGTTACCTTTCACGATGATGTGTTGGAGAAGCTTACCAATGGAAATGGAAGGATAAAAGATTGGCAGTGGACGGATTTGCAAACCCTGGACGCCGCCTATTATTTCAAGCCCGGGGAGGATTATCCCTTGAGAAACAGCGGCATCGCTATTCCTTCCTTAGAGGAAGTGATGAAAACCTTTCCCCGGGTGATGTTCAACTTTGATCTGAAACAACCGGGCATCGAGCAAATTGTTGCCCGGTTTATCGCGACGCACCACTTTGAGGACCGCGTGTTGATCGCTTCATTCGACAATCGCAGGGTGCGCCGCTGCCGCAGGCTCTTGCGAAACCGGGTCGCCACTTCGGCCGGGCCCCGGGAGACCGCTCTCTTCTGGGCATATTCCAGGGTGGGAATGGCCTGTAAAATAGCGGCAGACGCGCTGCAGGTTCCGGTGCGCAAGGGGCCGGTAACGGTTGTCGATGAAAAATTAATCGAAGCCGCCCACGCAGGCGGCCTCCAGGTGCACGTCTGGACGATCAATGATCCGGCAGAGATGCGCCGGCTGCTCGATTTAGGCGTTGACGGCATCGTCACCGACCGTATCGATTTGCTGAATAACCTTCTTGCCGAACGCGCTGTATCATCAGCGAAATCTGTGGTTTATTAGTTTTTTTAGTGGTAACTTTGAAATTCCTATACGTTGAATTAGCCGGAAGCAAGAGAAAACACCCCCGACTTTTAGCCAAAACCGGAGTAAAACACCCCCGACTTTTAGCCAGAAATTTGTCAAAACACCCTTGATTTTTAGCCAAAAAAATAATATAATCATTTTATATCGCTGAAATTGAAGATATGCCATTACATGGCGGTATTGGCCAAAATATTTGACATCATCTATTGTTCACCGCCAGGAGGTTTTTTTTCGAGCGAAGT
Organism: Candidatus Aminicenantota bacterium; assembly: GCA_023137075.1. Taxonomy (GTDB): domain Bacteria; phylum Acidobacteriota; class Aminicenantia; order UBA2199; family UBA2199; genus JAGLQA01. The sequence goes on along the minus strand of JAGLQA010000588.1, from coordinate 7,774 downwards.
TACGAAAAAAAATTTGTGTGAGGTTGAAGTTATTATGAAAAGAGACTTAAGAGCTTATCTCGATGAATGGAAAAATGACGTGAATAGAAAACCCATCCTTATCAAAGGCGCCCGTCAGGTTGGTAAAAGTTATCTTACCAGGGATTTTGGTAAAGATTTTAAGAGATTCGTCGAGATAAATTTCGAGTTTGTACCGGGTTTAAAATCCTACTTTGAAAAAGACCTTGATCCACAGCGAATCATTCGTGATCTCTCCATTGCCACCGGCCAAGATATCATCCCTAAGGAAACCCTGTTGTTTTTTGACGAAATCCAGGAGTGCCCCACAGCGATAAAGTCATTACGATATTTTTACGAAAAAATGCCCCAATTGCATCTGATCGCTGCCGGTTCACTCTTAGATTTTGTGCTTGAAGAGATAGGCTTACCTGTAGGCAGGGTAATTCCACTTTATCTATATCCCCTTTCTTTTATGGAGTTTTTATCTGCTGCCGGTCATGAGCGACTAAGAGAAGAGATTTCCAATCATAACCCAACTGAAGAATTACCCGGATTTCTTCACGATAAATTATTAGGGTTATTCGGTGAATACATGGCAGTGGGCGGTATGCCCGAAGCTGTAGAGAAATGGCTCAATACCGGTAATCTAAAAACGTGCGTGAAAGTTCACCAAATGCTGGTTGAAACATACCGCCAGGATTTTGCAAAATATGCGAAGAAAAAAAATCAAAAATACGTAGAGTTGGTTTTTAATTCGATTCCCCGCTTATCAGGGAAAAAATTTGTTTTCCATTCTGTTTCCCCGGATGTTCGCTCGCGGGAACTCAGACCCGGCCTCGAACTTTTATCAAAAACAGGCATCGCACATATCGTTTATCATTCTTCGGCAAACGGTTTGCCCCTTGGTGCTGAGATTAATCCCCTGATGAGTAAAGTTATATTCTTAGATGTGGCGCTGGCACAGTCTGTTCTTGGCATGGATTATGGAAAATGGATTCTCGATCCTGTTCATTATATAATTAACCGCGGAGCCATTACAGAGGCTTTTGTAGGTCAGGAATTAATGGCCTACACCCCGGCCACCCAAAAAAGCGACCTGTACTATTGGGTATATGAAAAAAGAGGAAGTCAAGCTGAAGTCGATTATGTGACTGCGATTAACGGTAATATTGTTCCTATAGAAGTGAAAAGCGGAAAGACCGGTTCCTTGAAAAGTATGCATCTTTTCCTGGAAAAAAAGAGGAACAGCCCCTATGGCCTCCAATTTTCCCAGCGAAATTACCATGTAGGCAAGGAAATCCGGCAATATCCTTTATATGCCATCTCCGCCGCTTTGAAATAGAGAGCATTGCGTCTCAGGATTGTTAATTGATTAGTAGATTTAAAGCTCTTTTAGTAATTCTTCGATGGCCCGTTCCAACTGCCGGTCCCTGCCGATGGTAAGCATTTCCGGTTCGTTTTCCACCCGGATATCCGGCTCCAACTGCACATTTTCTAAGTACGTGCCGTCACCGACCGTGATTCCCATGTTGGGTACCCCAAAAACCAGGGTCTCATCCTGCAGTCGCTCCCACAACACAAAGGTGCATGTGCCCGGGACAGGCATGCCTACAAGCTTGCCGATATTTAAGGCCTTATAGGTCCAGGGAAAACAGTGGGCATCGGAATAGTTCCCTTCACTCATGATGACAATGGAAGGTTTCGTCCACCGGCGCTGGGGCTCGAACCCGATGACCTCCTGGCGGGGCGGTTTAAAATCCATGTATCGCTTGCCGCTGAGAAAAATCGACAGGTCCTCGACTAAGTCACCGCCGCCGTTAAAACGCGTGTCCACAACCAGGGCCTCTTTATTAACCAGTTTCCCCATCGCCTCTTCATACACGGTTCGAAAACTGGGATCGTTCATGCCGCGCACGTGGATATAACCGATGCGGCCTTTGGAGAGTTTCTCCGTCAATTTTTTCCGCTTATTCACCCAGCGACGGTACAAAAGAAGCGCTTCCTGTCTCCGGGAGATGGGCTGCACCCGCTCCTCCCAGCGTGTTTTAGCCGCCTCGTCGAAAAGGGATAGCAGCATATATTTGCCTGCTTTGCGGTTGAGCAGCCGGTTAAAATTAATCTCAGGGGTGACCGCAGTACCATCGATCTTTTCGATTATCACCCCGGCCTTTATCTTTGATCCCCCTTTTTTCAGGGGACTCTTTTCCATTACCTCCGTTATCTTTAACCCGTTACCCTCATGGGTTTCATCGAAAAAGAGACCCAGAGAAGCCGTGGCATCGGCCTTTTTAAAAACAGGTCTGTAGCTGGCCCCGGTGTGCGAGGCATTTAACTCCCCTAAGAATTCGCTCAGCAGTTCGGCAAAATCGTAGTTGTTATTGATATGAGGCAAAAATGCGGCATACTGCCTTTTATAGAATTCCCAGTCTACCTTGTGAAAATCGGGACGGTAGAATCGTTTGGCGACCTGGCGGTAGACATGGTCGAACAGGTAAGCCCGTTCCGCTGCAGTATTGAGCGCCATCTCACCTTTGTAACCGATGGGTTTTTTCTTGCCCGATTTGATCTCGATTTTCGAAAGCTTGCCTTTCGACAGCAGGAAAACTTTTTTGCCCCCTTTATCTAAAAGCAGCGACCCCCTGCCGCCGCCTAATTTTGCCAGTATCCGGGTCGCCTTAGTGCGCAGTTTGGTGAGCCACAGGTCATAACCTTTCTCGAAACGGCAGAGATAAATAAGATTTTCACCATCCGGGGTCACTAGCGCGTCGCTCAGGTTCGAAGAATGAATGGTCAATTTTACTTTTCTTTCTTTTAATCCGGACATATCGATCTTAAGCGGTTCTAACTCTTTGCCCTTTTTCTTTTTTTCCTTATCTTTCTTTTTATCTTTTTGTTTTTTCTCTTTTTCCACTAATAGGTCATACTCCTCTTTACTCAGTTTAAACCGGTCGAAAGTTTCGCGGGTGAAGAACATGCCGTACACATCGGCCTGCACGTCACCGGAGTTGGCGTGACCCCTCATGCCGTCCCGGTCGGAAAACCATATCATCATCTTGCCATTCATCATCCACCGGGGCTGCAGGTCGTTATAACCGCTCTCGGTGAGATTGATAACCTCACCGCTCCCATCGGCGCGTATCAACCCGGCCTCGCTGAACCAGTAATTGGGCTGCTGGAATTGCACCAAAAACCGGCGGCCGTCGGGAGACCATTGATAAAACCGGTCACCATCGGCATAGGAATAGTTTTTATCCCCTGGGAGGATGGTGCGGATTTTTTTTGTCGATAGATCGATGACCTTCAGGGTGGTCTTCTCTTCTAAGTAGGCCACTTCCTTGCCGTCCGGGGAATAGGCCGGTTGAAAGGTTTCAGCCTCTGAGACCAATACCGGTTCTTCTTTTAGGACGGTGGCGTTGAAAAAATAGGATTCTTCTTTTCGTTTAATAAAAGTGCGGTACAGGTTCCAGCTATTTTTCCGCTCCGCTGCGTAGAGGAGGGACCGGCCATCGGGGCTGAAAGAGACCCACCTCTCCTGTTCCGGCGTCCGGGTGACCTGCTTCGTGACAGAACTGTCCACCGAGGTTACGAAAATCTCACCGCGCACGATGAAGGCAATCTCTTTGCCTTTAGGAGAAAGGGCCATCTCCGTCGCACCGGAGGTTACCGGGATTATTTCTTCCGCCGGCCTCTGGTCATCGATGTGGATGTGAATGTCTACCTTTTTCGGGTTACTTCCGGGGTCCAGTGTGTATATCTCGCCGTTAAAGGAAAAGCAAAGCGTGTCGTTATCTGCTGTGCTCAAAAACCGCACCGGATGCTTCTCGAAGTGGGTTAATTGGGTTTTTTCGGCAGGTTGTTGTAAGGAGGTTTTGAACAAATTGAAGGAACCGCCGGCCTCGCTCAAATAATAGATATCCCGGTCATTTTTTGAAAAAACCGGGTAGAGGTCCTCACCCGCAAAATCACTGATCCGGGTGTATTTTTTGCTGTGGAAGTCATAGAGTATGATATCGCGGGTAACGGAAGAGACGTGGCGCTTACGCCAGTGGTCTTCCAGTCCCTTGGTATCATGGAATAAAATTTTAGAACCAGTGCTGTCGAACCTGGCTGCCCCGGCAGGAAGGGTTAACAGCTGCGTGACGCGCCCCCCCGCGGAACTCACTGTGTACAATTCGGGAAAAACCCCACGGGGAAATTGCGCGCAGGCGGCAGAGTCGAGCCTGTTGGAAGAAAAAATAACCCGCCGGTTGTCGGGAGTAAAATCGGAAGGGATATCGGCGGAGGAATGAAAGGTCAACCGTATGGCTTTCCCCCCTGAGGACGGCATGATATATACATCAAAATTACCGAAGCGGTCCGAAGCAAAGGCGATGGATTTTCCGTCATGAGACCAGACCGGGCTAAAATCATGTCCCTGGTACAGGGTCAAGGGCACGGCGCCGCCGCCGCCGCTGTTTACTCTATATATGTCGCCTTTGTAACAGAACAGGATGCTTTCGCCATCGGGTGAAATCGCCGGATAACGCAGCCACAAGGGGCTGTCACCGGAAAAGACCACCCCGGCAGTTGCTAGAAAAATGATCAAGCTGATAAAAAAGGAAACGGGTTTCATGCTTACCTCCTGAATCTGAATTAATATAATAATCTTCTATTTTCATTCCCTATTCTAACCGGGGAAAAAGAAATTGTAAAGTGGGCCCCGTCAACTTTTCTCTCACACTGTCAACTTTTCTCTCACCCTTTTTTAGATCCCACATGATGAAAAATCCGTTCCCCCTGTCTATAGGATGTTTTCGGGGACCTGTCGATCTTGGCACACTTCTTGCATATGTAGTGTTAGGGTTTGGGCTGTCTGGCCTTGCTTATAGATGAACCCAAAACTAACTTCCTAAAGGTTAACGGTTTGTATGCGGAGAGGATAAGACCCGGAGGTCTTATCCTCTCTCTCTTATTTATTGATATAACCGATGGATTTCAAATCGTTAAGGGTCTCTTCATCGTAGGTTTTATCCCGCTCTTTTTCTCCCTCTTTCTTCAGTTTATAGGTTTTGAATCGTTTTGTTCGATGGAGTTGGAAAACTTCGCTCAATACCCGGCCATCCATATTTTTCCCCACAGGCAGGTCGTAAAGATTCAGGATTGTGGGTGTAATATCGAATACACCTGCGTCTTTTATCATCCCCTGCCGTACTTTCGGGCCGTTGATGAGCAGGAAGCCGTCCGGCGCCTTCATATTGTCCGGCAGGCCGTAGTGGTTGTAGCCGCCGCGGAAGAGGGAAAAACCATGGTCCGACATGATAAAGAAATAGGTGTTTTTATTTTTCTTTCTTTCGATTTCCATGTAGTCTTTTATGATATTTTCCATGTACCGGTAAACCGGTTCCAGGAGATCCGATATCTTTAAAACGGCCTCATCGTTCATTTCCCGGGTCAAGGTTTCATTGATGAGATGTTTTTTAAGATTTTCTTTATACTCCTGGTCTAAGAAGAGGGTGATAAAGTGCTGGATCACATCGGGGAAGCGGAAATAGGTGGCAAAGAAGTCCACATCCTCGTTTTTCAACAGGTGCCGGGACACCTCTTCTATATAGGCGTCGTGCCTGGCATATGCCTTATAACTCTTTATAACCGGCACTTTGCTAATATCTTTGCCCGGGTAGTTTTTTTTGTAAAGGCCGTCAAAATCCGGCAGGCCCGTTTTTTTCACTATTTTCAGGTAGTCGTTGTTTAACAACGCCAGTTCTTTGAATTTTTTATAATAGGTGACCGGGTGCACGGCATTCACAAATTTGTGGAAGATTTCCGGTTTGGAAGTTGCCATCCGTCTCAAGAAGTCGGACGCCATTACGCCGTTGATCTTGTCCGGCGGATGGGAACACCACCAATTGAGCACCGCGCTTCTTTTTTTGTGCTCATCCAATATCTGCCAGATCAGGGGTTCTCTGCGGTCGGATTTGGAATAGGGAACTTTCAAGCCGTTTTTCTTTAAATAGACGAAGTCAACAATCCCGTGTTTTAACATGGTTTTACCCGAGGCGATACTGGTCCACACCACGTTTGATTTTGCCGGTTTAAAGGTTTTGAAATAGGCCCAGGCGCTCTCTTCTTTCAGTTTTTTGAGGAAGGGCAGCTTCCCTTTTTCTATCAAGGGATCGAGAGTCGGCCAGTTTACCCCGTCGAAACCCAGCAAAATGACTTTAATTTTATCTTTCTTTTTTGTACCGCAGTATACAGCGTTCAGTCCCGCGGTTATTATAAATGATTTTTTAACAAATTCTCTGCGTTTCATATTTTAAATGTATCACAAGTCCCTGTTTTTTTCAAGAAGCCGAATTGACTCACAAAAAAACACGATAAAACAAGGGGTCGATTAAGCAACATTTTTTACTGTACGACAATTTTACTTTCTTTTCTGGAATATCTGATAATTCGCGTGTACTTATTTTTTTTTTTGCCCCTGACAGAATAATTAGCGCCTTTGATAACCACCACAAAAGGGCTGATGAGTTTGACTGAGGCGTCAATGGCTCCTATCAGCATACCTGACGTACCTGAAACTGCCATGCTATCTTTAAATTCCCAGATCCCCTCTCGATTCTTTTGGTATACCATATAAAATGTACACCAAATTTGGAAAATGAGAAAACAAAAATAATCATCATATAAAATGGCATCTTTCATTACCGGTGTCGGTAAACCTCCCGGCAGTTTTTCGCCTACCCTTCCGGTATAGCGGGTCAGCAGAAATCGCCAGGGGGAATCCCCTTCCCGCCAGTAGATGTTGTAATAGATTATCTTGTCTCCGGTTTCTTTACGAAGTTCAAATTGTTGGTTTTCTGTCTTTTGAGGCGTTGGATGAATTACTATAGATGTGAGGAAGAAAAGCATGGCCATCAGGTTCCCAATACATTTTTTTTTCCGGATCATATTTGAATCCTATCGTAAGCGCTTCAAGAACACTTAGATTCATATTTTACTAAATCTAATTTTATATTTCAAGTCAATTTTTGAAATATTCATAGGTATTAAATTGAAAACATCCTCATCCGTTCAAACAGTGAAATTCTACCTCTGCTTGCTTTCCAAAGATTGAATAAGTTACATCGTTACTCGGATTTCCGGAGAGTACCACAGTGAAGGGGGCAACCAGTGCCTCATCGGCTTTTGCAGTCAATTTTACGGATGGCCGAAATCCTGTATATACTGTCCATAACTATAAATGAAACAAAAATAGTTCCGTTTTTAAAAAAATATAGCCGCGGCCAATTCGATGCTGCGGGGATCAAGCCGGTAAGCCCGCAGGGCCTTCCTGACTAAGGGATGGCCGCGATTAATCAATAACCGGTGGTCTTTGAAGACGACGGGGCTGATACCGCGGCCATTTATCATGGCCGTCTCGATTTCCAGACCGGGGAGTAGATTCGCGTTTTTGAAACCCTGGGCGGAAAGATGGCGGGTTAGCGCCTTTATAAAGTCTTGCTCCTCGTCGGTTAGCTCGTTGTTGTCCCGGATCTTTCGGCCCGCCGCGAGCAGGCGGGAAATACTCTTTTTCAGTTTTTCGATTCCCTTGCGAAAAATTTGCAGCGGTTTTTTATGATATTTTACCGGGGAGAGGAAGTGAAGGGGCAGGTGGTGAAAATTGACCAGGAAGTCGACCTGGTTCCGGCTTAATAAAAGGGTGGTTCCGCCCTGGGTGTCGTACCGCGCCGGGTTCTCCGCCGCCGGGATAGCATATAGAATTCCCTGTGAGGCTTTACCGCTGACCTGGGAAAGG
>JAGLQA010000587.1 GCA_023137075.1 Candidatus Aminicenantota bacterium | reverse complement strand
TTTTATGGTTGCTTTGTTGATAAAACATTCAACATCAATGGGATATTTTAAATGATATAGCTTTTAATTTCAAGCCCCTGATACCCGGAGTTTCTCCCTTGACATTATGGCTGTAAAAGCCTAAAATTTTTTATGCATATGAATTCCGATAAAACAAAAATCTTTACATTGTTGGGCGGATTCTTCCTTTTCGGATTGGGCCGCTGGATCAATCTCGTTGTCGTTCACGCCTGGGCGGCAAGCAGAGCTCTCTTAATTGCCATAAGCTATGGGCTCCTGGCCGGATTACTCGCCTATTTCCTTACCGACCTGTTCCTGGCAAAGGGCCTTCTGCAATTTAAACTGTTGTGGCTTAAAACAATCTTCTTTTTTATCTTGGGCATCAGTTTTCTCAACCATTTTTTATTCCGCGGTTTTCCGGGGCATATTAACGAGATTGCCGGTATCGAAGCGATTATTGTTATCGTATTTTTCCTTATTGCTTTAACCATAGATAACAAAAAAAAACAACCCGATAATTTCGTCTTTTCGGATGAAATGACATTACCGGCAAAATATTCACGTCACCGTCCTGTTAAGACTATGCTGGAGACTTTACTGCGTTTATTCCCCTGCCCCGAGCCGGTGGCCTTGTACCGGGTGGGCCGCCCTACTAAAAAATCGCCGGTGATTGTTACCGGGAATTATGATTTGACCGTCAGGCGTGTCGCTGCCGCCTTGAAGCCGATTGACTGCTGGCTGCTGGTGTGCAACAGCCGGGGCATCAATATATGGTGTTCGTCTTTAGCCGGTCACTTCAAAACCGAAGATATTATTAAGGCCGTAAAGCTAACGGGGTTATCAAAAAAAGTCAGCCATAAAAAGCTCATCCTGCCGCAGCTTTGTGCCGGCAATATATACCCGGAGCGGATAAAAAAAGAAACGAAATTCAAAGCCGAATTCGGGCCGGCTTCAATCAATGATATCACCGTTTATTTAAAGGAGCGTAAAAATCAAGAGATACGAAACGTAACATTCACGATCAAGGAACGTTTAGAAATGGCAGTGGGCTGCCCGCTGCTTCTTTTCGCGTTCTTACTCCTGGTTTATAACTTTATCGGCCTGTCACATTTATTGATTGTTATGCCCGTCATTTTTGTCTTAACAATCATTCACGCCGTAGTGTTTCCGGTCCGGATGATCAAGAATATCACGGGCTGGTCTCTATTCGCCGGCTTTATTGCTTTTTTTATCCTTTTCGGGGTCTTCTCCGCCGGCATGGGTTTCATCTCCTTAGGGAATTGCATCGCCATCGGCATCGGTATGATATATATTGTTAAGGAATTTTCCGGTTGGTCGCCTTTAATAAAATACAACCTGATACCATACCCAAAAGCACGAATCACGGTCGACCGGGATCTCTGTACCGGTTGTTACCGCTGTATCGAAGTTTGCCCCAAGGGGGTATATGAATTTGAAGACGGAAAATCACGGGCTGACAAAACAGCCGAATGTATTCTCTGTAAAGCCTGTTTCCGGCAGTGCCCGGCCGGGGCAATCAACCATTCCGACAACCCCGCAGCGCAGGGACCCGAATCCCAATAACTTTTTTGGATGGAGTAAGAAAGGATATTGACGGTAGGGGGAAATGTGTGGTAGAATGCAGTGTGAAAAAAATGAAAATCGTAACACCGGGAGGGTGTATTTCGCCCGCGTGGTTAAACATGAAAGACAGGTAAACATGCACATCGCTGACGGAATTCTTCCGCTCCACATTACAATTGCAGCAGACATTGTCGCGGTGGGTGCAGTCTATGCCGGGGGCCGAAACCTGAAAGCCGAGGAAATTCCCAAAATGGGTATCTTTACAGCCGCTTTGTTCATTATTTCCCTGGTTCATTTTCCCCTGCCCGGCGGCCCTTCGCTTCACCTGGGGCTTTTCGGCATCGCCGGGCTCCTATTCGGGAAACGGGCCTTCTCCATTATTTTTATCACTCTCTTATTTCAAAGCCTGATATTCCAGCATGGCGGATTAATCGCTATCGGTATTAATGCCCTGACCATGGGCAGTGGCGCCCTGGCCGGGTGGCTTGCCTGGGATTTCATTCCCCTGAATCAAAAGATTAAGGCTTTTTTATGTGGATTTTTCGGGATCTTTTTTCCTGCCTTATTGCTCTCCCTGTTGTTCTTTTTCTTAGATTACGGCAAAGGTATGGCGTTTTTGATGTCCGTATATATCCCGGCCGCCCTGATCGAGGGCGCGTTAACATCCACGGTAGTGGCATTTTTTCACAAAGTAGAACCGGAAATCCTGAAACGATAAGCCCAGGGAGAAAATATTTATTAATCCCGGTTTTTCAGGAATATGGATTAGAACCTGAAATAAATGAAAGGCCGGTAGGTACCGCCGGCCATCACGATGGCGCTTGCCAGCAAAACAAAGGTTAAGTATACGCTGTTTACGATCGAAGGGACTAAGGTCCAGACCTGCGGCAGCCATTTTCCCGGTTTTTGCTTTAATAACACCTCTCTCCTGTTAAACAGGGACTTCAGTTTGGGAAACACGGGGAAGCAACCCAGGATGCCTATTACAATAAAAAATAACACTTCATGATTCAAATAAAGGGCCGGGTAATGGATGACGCCGTCCCCGCTGCCGAAGCCGAACAGGGCTTTTAGATAAGCAAAGGCGTAACCCAGGTCCGGGGAGCGGAAAAAAACCCAGCCGATCATAATGAGTAGTTGACAGAAGAGGAGCCGCAGGGGGGACCATAAATTCTTTTTTAAAAATTTTCGCAAACCCGCCTGTTCCAATACCAGAAGCACACCGTAATAGCCGCCCCAGAAGAAAAATGTCCAGTTCGCGCCATGCCAGATGCCGCAGAGTAAAAAGGTAAAAAATGTGCCGGTGTAATAGGCCCAACCTTCGGCTTTTATATGGAAGACCCTATCCTTTTTGATTTTTCGCAGGACGGCATAGGCAATCGGCAGGAATAAATAATCCCGCAGCCATTTAGCCAGGGAGATATGCCAGCGGGTCCAGAATTCTTTTATCGATTTTGATATATAGGGGTAATTAAAATTCTCCGGGATCTTAAATCCCAACATACGGCCAAGCCCGATGGCCATATCGGAATAGCCGGAGAAATCGAAATATATCTGCAATGTATAACACACAATCCCCAACCAGGCCAACCCGGCTGTCTGTTGTCCGGCCGGTACGGCAAAAATCTCGGTGGCGGTTTTCGCGACCATGTCGGCAAGCAGCACTTTTTTCCCCAACCCGATAATGAACCGCTTCACCCCGTCGGAAAAATCGTCGATATTGATTTCTCTTTTGAATGGAATTTGCGGGGCAAAGTCATGATACAGGGTGATAGGCCCGGTCACTAACTTGGGAAAAAGAGAGATGTAGAGCGCAAAATTCAGCAGGTTTCGTTCTGCCGGCAGGGTTTTGCGATAGACATCCACGAGGTAGGAGATCGCCAGGAAGGTATAAAAAGAGATACCGATAGGCAGATAAATGGGCGCTTTCGCCAGGGAAATATTAAAATTTTCCGCCAGGAAGTTGGCATATTTAAAAACCACTAACAGGCCGAGATTAAATGCCACGGCCAGTATAAAAAGGGTTTTAGCAAGGGACTTTGATTGGCAGCGGTCTACCAGAATTCCCAGGGTGTAATTCACCAGGATTGAAAGCAGCAGGAGCAAGACATATTTGCCCTCGCCGTAGGAGTAGAAAAACAGGCTGACAATGACCAAAAATGAGTTGTGGGCTTCGTTTTTAAGCAAAAAGAAGAAGAGCAAAAAGACCGGCAAGAAAAGAAACAAAAAAAGCAGCGAACTAAATTCCATGAACGTCACCCATGCAAGATCGTTTTTAAATCAGCATTATACCATATTTTCTTCCTTTTCGGTTGCGGGCGGCACCCGCTTTTTGATATAATGGTCTTAATGAAAACGAGTTACCGCGACCTGCTAACCTTTGTTGTGATTGCCCTCGCTATTTTTGTTCTTTACAACGGCTTCCAGGATAACTACTACTTCTCCGATGATTACCAGTGGATATCCCACGCCATCTTAGTGGATGATTCGCTCTCCGAAATATTCCTGGTCAGGGGAAGGGATTTTAATCCCTTGTTGACCCTTTTTTTTTGGGTGGTCATCAAAGTCGGCGGGATGTCCCCTTTGCTGCTGCGAATACTCTGTTTTTTCACCTTTACCGGGGCGCTTTTTGCCCTTTATCATATTCTTACCCGCTATTTTGACATTCACCCGGTAATCGCTCTCAGCGCTGCCCTTTTAACCGGTTTCAACGTCTATATTTCGGAAGTATTACTCTATACCTCCACCTTCGTATACGCCCTGACTTTATTGTTGTTTTTTATCGCCTTAAAATTTTTCCTGGACGGTAAAAAGGTCCTGTACCTGTTAGTTATGCTGCTGGCCTTCCAGGTAAAAGAGACCATTATCCTTGCCGTGATACCGCTTTTCCTTTACGAAAAAAAGCGCGGCAGCCGGGTACTCCTGCTGATATCGACCCCCTTGATTTTTCTCACCCGTTTTATTTTCCAGGCCGGAGACACGGGAAGTTACACGCATTTTGCCACCACGGAGAATATATTTTATAAATTGTATTTTTTAATCCTGCACCCCATGAATTTGTCCCCATATTTCATGAGCATTTCGTTAGGAATCGGTGTTATATTAATCCTCTTAATCATCTTTATCTATTATTTAAAAACAGATCGAAGGATTTTATTTTTCGGTTCTCTTTTTGTTGTATACGTCCTGTTCTTCTCCTTTTTACCCAGGCTGTCCGCAAAATACTACTTCTATCCCGCTTTTGCGTTTTGGGGATGTGCCGCGTTATTAGGAAATTATTTTTACCGGAAGAGTAAAACCACAAAATATTTTGTTTTTGCGCTGCTCATTATTTCCCTGCTCTTCAACTACCCGGCGATAAAAAAAGAGATCGAAGATTATCGAATCCTGGGCGATTTCTCGAAAGAATATATTGCGGAACAGGCAGTCATCATTAAAAACAAGGTCGATACCGGCAGCCGGGAGGTAGAACTCATGATCGAGAGGCAGGGTGATTGGCAATTGCGCCGGCTTCACCGGGAGATTTACAATCGCGGCAACCTGTTGAAGCTGCTCCCCGTTAGAAAGCACAGTGTCGGTGGTATTTTATCGCCCGGCGACCTTATCCCCTTTATATTTTACCCGGAAAGGATCGTCTGCTGGAAGCTCATCGAAGAGACCCCCGCCTATTTTCTGGGAAAGCTGGAAATCTCCGGCCAGGATTAGTCCGCTCAAATAATAAAGAGAATAATAAAGAGGGACAGGTAATTTATCGAAAAAGCTTAAAATAAGAATTGCTGGAAATTCTAAATGTTGTTTGACAACTACTCTCTATTATGTTAAATATAATGTCGGAAATACTAAATTAGATATGGAAAAAAACAACTTTTTGGAGGAAATGATGAAAAAGATTACGGTTGTTACGTGTATTATCCTTCTTTTACTGATGGGTGGGTATCTCCCGGGCCAGGAAAAAAGAGCCAAACCAAAAACCAGTGCTTTTAAATTCAAATTAGGTGTCCTCTATATCAATTCGCCCACAGGCAAAAGGTTCAGGCAGGGAATCAAGGAAGCCATTGCCGACTTTTCTAAAAAAGGCCTCTTTGAAACCATTGATTTCCCCTATGATAATGAAACCGAAGGTGTGAATATCCTGGTTTCCCTCATGAAAATCGATAATAGCAAAAAAGAACCATCAAAGAAAGTAGACATTATCCTTGGACCTACCGAAAGCGGTGTATTTGTGCGCGCAATTGAGCAGCGTGAGGAATTGGAGCTATCCGAAATACCGGTGATTTCTTCCCAGGTGGCCGCTAAAGTCTCTCACCAGGTTGGGGGTTGGTTTTTTCGTACTAATATTAATGTTGAACGCCGCGCTCATGTTATTTATGATTTTTTAAATAAATATTGGGTCCGCTCTATTGCGATTCTATACGAGGAAAAAGAGTTCGAGAGACGGGCGGAAGAAGCATTCGGTAAAGAACTGCGGGGGAAGCAAAAAGATCTTTATCTACCCCTTTCATACAGCTCAACCGATAAAGCGCGAAGCCAAATCCGTCGAATCCTGGTCCAGCGCCCTGAAGCTGTGGGTTTCTTCGGAAACCGGGCTGACATTGCCCGATTATCCAGGTTATTAAAAAATTTGAATGCCGGTTCCACTCGATACTCCCCTTTAACTTTCACCATTATTGACACCCGGGTGATTCAAGATACTCTTGAACCCGATTCTTCCGTATATTTTGTGTCGGTTACGGATATCACCAAAAACAAGGATTTCGATGATGTCGAGGCGTTATCCTATGACACCACCGCCCTTATACTGGGGGAATTGGATGCCCTGGCAAGGACCGGGTCATTTAACTATAAGGACCGTTCCTGGCGCCGAACTTTTCGAAACCGTTTTGAAGCAATTCTCAATGGGAGTATCGGGTTCAGGGAAGATGAAGGTAAAATCCAAAGCAAAACCGGGATCTCCTTTAAAAATTACGAAAATATAACCACCCCGAAGGTTTTCAAACTGAGCAGGGAAACGATCAGTCCCGTTGAACTTGAAAAAACCGTTACTTTTTTCGGAAAAATAAGTAATAAGGTAAAACTCATCTGGGACCGCTTCGGTTTCTGGCCAATAATTAACCTGGTCATTATCTTTTTTGTCATTATGTTTATGAGCATTAA
>JAGLQA010000586.1 GCA_023137075.1 Candidatus Aminicenantota bacterium | reverse complement strand
ACCCCCGGAATTGCCTTTACGCGAAGGATGTCATCTCCTTTGCCCGGGAAAAGGGCTATTTCAAAGGAGAAGATAAAGATTTTAGCTTTGCCGACGCCTATGCCCCCCTCGACTACGGCGCCCTGCGTTTTTGCGAAGCCCGGGTGTGGAGCATGTTTCGCCGGGCAGCCCCTTCATTGAACCTATCGATGGATTATGTGAAAGGAGTTGAGGGAGCCGAACCGCTGCCGTTGTGGATTAAACCCGACAAAAAGCTCTCGGTCTATGATGTCATGGAACTGATGCGGGACCACTTCGAGGATTCGGAATTTGATCTCTCAACCGGAATCGGCGCCGGGCCCTTCAACCTGCCCTACCGCTGGCGCGGTTTGACCTGGGAAGTAGACGGCGTCCGGTACTGTAATGACCGGTCGACCTCGACCCAGCAAACCGGTTTTTCTTTCGTGTCCCAGTCCCGCTCCTGGCTGCCCGGTCCCATCGGCGGTATTCACTGGTTCGGGGTGGATGACACCGCCAGTACCTGCTACATTCCTATCTACTGCGGTATTCGGGAAGTGCCCAAACCTTATGCAGTGGGAACCGCAACCTTTGAAAAATTTTCCTGGGAGTCGGCTTTCTGGGTGTTTAATTTTGTTTCCAACTACGCCTATTCCAGGTATAGCCGGATGATCCCGGATATCCGGGACGTACAGCAGGAACTGGAATATAAATTCATCGGCGAAGTTCCCCGGGTTGACAAACAGGCTCTATCCCTCTACAAGAAAGACCCGGAGCTAAGCCGACAATTTCTAACCAGGTACACGGTAAACCGGGGCGAAACAACTGTAAAGCGCTGGAAGGAGTTGGGTGAATTTTTAATTTACAAGCACTTAGACGGGAATATGAAAGATAAAAACGGGAAGGTAACCTTTCCCGGTTACCCGGAGCAATGGTACCGCCGCATTGTTAAAGAAGGTGGTGAACGTTACCGGATGAGACCCCTCAAGAGTGAGATCGAGAGAAACTACAACGAAGCGATTGCCCGGGGAGACAAACTGTTTAAGAAAAAAGAGTTTGAAAAAGCCAAAAAAGCCTATAAAGAAGCCCTGACGCATAAAGCGGATGCGGAATACCCCAAAAACAAAATTGCCGAGATCGACGGGCTGCTTGCGGAAATCGAGAAATTAATCCAAAAGATCGATTTCAAAGAAAAATAGCATCCGGTTGAAAAAAAAGAGAACTTGGTATATATTAATATCGGTGGCCTAAAATGCATAAAAGAAGTGAAAAAAGAAAAGAGATGAAATTAAAAGTGCTTTTCGGAGAAAATAATTGTGAGAATGTCGGGTTTACTTCAAATATATCCAGGCGCGGCATGTATATCGAATCCGAAAGCGCCCGTGCCTTTGACCGTGAAATCCAGTTGCTGCTCAACGCGAACGAGCAGGTCTTTAAACTGAGGGGCGAAGTGCGCTGGCGGATGGAATCGCCTTCCCCGGGCCAGGGTGGAAAAATAATCGAAGGGATGGGAGTCAAGATTGTCGATGCCTCACAGGAGTATCTAAACTTAGTCGAACCGTAATAAAAATAGGACGAGAGGATCCAAAAAACCTCAGTTAGAATATGTAAAGGATAAGGTGCAGGACACCTAAAGCGTATAAACCCGCCACAATATCGTCAAACATCACACCGAATCCACCCGGTATGCCATCTGCCTGTCTTACCGGAAAGGGTTTGATAATGTCAAAAAACCTGAATAGGAAAAAACCGGCGGCATATAGGCCCGGCGAATAAGGAACAAATAAAAGGCTGAGCATCTGGCCGGGAATTTCATCGATCACACAAAGTCCCGGGTCTTTCTTTTTAAAGTGCTTTTCGGCGGCAGAGGCAGCCGGTATTCCGATGATAAAGAGGAGCGCTATAGTTGCAATTTGCGCATAGACCGATGGTTGTAGATGGACATTTACCACGTAAAATACAACAGTAGTTATAAGCGACGCCAGGGTGCCCGGCGCCAGGGGAAACTTTCCCACATTAAAAAAAGTTGCAATCAGGATTAACAGCCTGTTCATATCATTTCTCCATAGAGTGATTCATTTTTAAAACCGGTGATTTTTATTTTGTAAATATTGTAATTATCGACAAAGGTCTCATTTACCAGGGTAAAACCGTCGGTTTCCGGTGACTGGGACATTATCCGGCCAACGGTCATTCCGCCCTCCCACGGGCCTAAGGGTATAAACTCCCGGACGGTATCGATGAGTTTTTCATTATAGATCTCCATGTTCCGGTCAGATATATCCATTAATAGTTGTTCCCTCAGCTCGATGATTTCCGGCGAAACTCTTTCCTTATAGTGAAAGGCCCCGGTTCCCTCCTCTTCCGAAAATCCGAACACACCGATCCGCTCAACCCCGGTCCTCTCCGCAAATTCCA
>JAGLQA010000585.1 GCA_023137075.1 Candidatus Aminicenantota bacterium | reverse complement strand
TTTACTTGCGCTTGAGGAGCTTTTCGATTTTCTCCTGGGTGAATTCGATAATTATTGGCCTCTTATGGGGGCAAAAATGGGGGTTGGTGGATTCAAAGAGATCCCCGACAAGGGCTTTCATCTTCTCGGGATAGAGCCGGTGATTGACTTTTATGGCACTTTTACAGGCAATCTCAGCGAGCACCTTGTCTTCAAAATCCATGCCTTCTTCTTCGGGTAGATGAATGATCTTGAGGATGGCGTCCTTGATGCTGCGCTCGTCCAATACCTGGGGAAAGGCTTTAACATCGAAAGAATGACCGCTGAGGGGGCGCAGATCAAAGCCCACCTTGCGCAGCAGCTCGTTCTTCTTCTCATCCAAACGGGAAACTTCCGATGGGGTGAGCTCGATGATTATGGGAAAGAGGGGCGATATCGAGGTGACCTTGTTTTCCCGGTACTGCTTTTTCAAGCGGTCAAAATTAACCCGCTCGTCGGCATTGTGCTGGTCGATGAGTAACAAATCACCCTCTTTCTCAACCAGGATATAAGAATTGCGGTACTGGCCGATCAGGTAAAAACCCTCTTCAATATGACTGAATCCCGGTTCAAAAAGTTGGGCCTGGGCGAGTTCGGCCGCGGGTGGATGGTTCCCGGCTGATGGGAAGAACTCCGCGGGGCCAACGTGCTGCTCCCGGTTTTTATAGGCGAAAACATTGAGCGGTATTTCGATCTTTGCTTCGCCGCGGCTCCTGAAGCTGCTTTCAATGGCCCACTTGATCAATTGGTAAATGGCGCTGGAGTTCTCAAACTTGATTTCCAATTTCATGGGGTGAATGTTGACATCGATCTCCTGGGGTGGAATTTTCAGGGACAGTATGGCGATGGGACTCCTGCTTTTTTCGAGATAGTCCCGGAAGGTGTTGTTCAACGCGGCGAACAGGGTTTTCTCCCGGATGGGCCGCCGGTTTACAAAAAAGGACTGGTACTTTTTAACGGCCACACCGGTGTTGATCTTCGAGATAAAACCGGTGACCTGGTATTGATTATTCTCGAAATCCACTGCCTGCAGGGTGTCGAGGAATTCTTTACCGAATACCTGGTAGATTCTCTCCTTTAAGGCCGCGGTTTTATTATACATGAAGACGGTTTTATCATTGTTGTATAGGGTGAAACCGGTATGAAAGTTGGCCAGGGCGGTTTGCTCGAGAAAGGAAACGACTTGATTTAACTCGGTTCGTTCACTCTTTAAAAACTTGCGCCGCACGGGAAAATTGTAAAACAGTTCCTGAACTTCGATAGAGGTGCCTTTATTAAAAGCGATTTCCTCCCTCTCAATTACTTCGTTATTTTCAAAACGGCAGTAGATACCCTTCCCTTCGTTATTGCAGGCGCTTTTTAAGGTGATTTTCGAGACTTCCAGGATAGATGGCAGCGCCTCACCCCGGAACCCCAGGGTGGTGAGCTCGTTAAAATCGGAGAGCCGGCTTATTTTCGAGGTGGAGTGCCGTTTGAAAGCGGTTTCGATATCCTCGGGCTCGAAACCTTCGCCGTTGTCGGAGACTTTGATCAGCCCCTTGCCGCTTTCCCGGATTTCCACGCATATTTCATCGGCTCCGGCGTCCAGGGAATTTTCGACCAGTTCTTTGACCACCGAGAGCGGCCGTTCGACCACTTCCCCGGCGGCTATTTTCCTGAATACCTCTGGGTCTAATTCTTTTATTTTTCCCATTTTTATTCTAAGTAGCCGAGGGCGCGCAGCCGTTCCTGTAATCCTTTATCCATGTGAACCCGGTTTTTTTCCGCCGACTTGCGGCGCGCTTCGTTGTAAATAGAGCGGATCTCTTTTATCATTTCGATACATACCCGGTGATAGCGGGTTTGCTGCGCTAAATTAACGGTTTCTCCGGGGTCTTTGTCTAAGTCGTAAAGTTCGATGTCGAGGCCGGCGAACTTTGTGGCCACTTTTTTTACATAGGGGGATACCACTTTCTCATTCAGGATAAGCTTTAAACGCCCCCGGTTCATGGTGATAATTTTTTCTGCCTTGTGCCCCCTGACGGCCAGGTCGCATAAGAAGGCGCCGGGTTTTTTCTCTTCGCCTTTGATAAGGGGCAGGAGACTCTCCCCGTCAAACTCGTAGGAATCGCTGTTTATGCCGGCCTCATGTAGGATAGTGGGCAGCACATCGGTGATTCGCACGATATTTTTTATTCGTTTCCCTTTGTCCCGGGAAAAGGGAAATTTTATCATCAGGGGAATGCGGATCGCTTCTTCATAGAGGCTGTGGTCGTGCAGCCAGGCTTCGTGGTCGTAAAACTCCTCGCCGTGGTCCGACAGCAGGATAATCATGGTGCGGTCGTAAATGTTTAACTCTTTCAACCGGTCCAGCAGCGGTTTGACGTAGACTTCGTCGGTATAGCGGATTTCCCCCCGGTACAAGGCGGCGATGTTTTTCTTTTCCGCTTCGGAAAATTTGTAATTAAAACGGCCGGTTTTTTTAAATAGATCGACCAGGGAAACCTCCTGCCGCGTCGGTCCGGAGGCAAGAAATTGTTTACCCAAGGTAGAAGGATTGCTGTAGGGGTCATGGGGCTGGTAGGTGTGTAGGAAAAGAAAAAATGCTTTGTCTTTATTTTCATTAATAAATTTCAGGGATTGGGTGGCAAGATATTCCGCTTCGTCGCTGCGAATGCCCTCCTTTTTTCCGGATTTGAGTTCTTGATATACATCAAATCCCCTGGCGAATCCGTAGGTTGAGCTTAAGAAACCCCCACCTGTAACAGCACCTGAAAAAAACCGGGAGCGCCGAAGGATAGAGGCGAGAGTTACATGCTCCGGGTCCATTTTTTCATAGGGGTAATAAACCCGGTGACTCAGGCAATCCAGGGAGGTTAGCAAAGAGATATGGGCCGGGAGCGTCCAGGAGGTGGTGCTGTAGGCGTTTAAAAACAGCACCGCGTCTCTTGATAAGGCGTCGATGGCCGGGCTGGTATCTTGCGCGCAGCCGTAACAACCTAAGTAACCGGGTCGCACCGTATCTAAGGATATCAAGATAATGTTCATATCATCCCGCTTCGCGGGCTGATAGAGGACCGGGTTAATCCAGAAGGGCACATGCCGGCAGCCGGGGGGCTGTCCGGGTTTTATGCTTTCGGTGATAAAAGACAATTTAAGGTTTTTGTTTTTATAAAGCGATAAGTCTACCTGTTTTGTCACAAACCCCGGTTCGTTGGAAAGGTTCATGGTTTCGTTTAAAAGAATTTTTTTTCCGTCCCGGGTTTCGGCAATTACCTTGAAGGTAATCGCTTCACCGGTTGTGGGAGGTTTTTCGGACTCGTTCAAAATACCGAATCCCAATTCCAACCGGCAGCCGGGGGGTATTTTTACCGGGATGGTAAACTCACTCGCCGCTGGGGCGGTCAGGGCATTAAAGGTAAATTCGCCGCTGCTGATTTTTTTCTTTATCAAAAAGGGATTGGCGGTTATTTCCGATTCCCCGGTGGGGAACCGGTGTTTCAGTTGATAGAGGTAGAGTGCTTCAGGCAGCGCGGCCTGGTCTTCGCCTTTCCTGAGCGAGTTTCGGCTGTAATACAGCAATTGAAACCGGCCCCGGGGCGGTTCTTTTTTTAGTCCCGCTTTCCGGGTGTAAAGGACGATATCCGAAGGGCTGCCGATTCGTATGTTTTTTATAACCACAGCCGCGGGTTCTTCGATTTGGATTTTTATATTATAGAGCCCGGCAGCAACTTTCTTGTGAATCTTAAATAATTTCCGTTTCCGGGGATTAAAGCGGAAGCGTTTTTCGTAGGTATCGTCAAAGGATATACGCAGCACCGGGCGTTTTTTTTCCCCGTCCCATTTGATCGTATCAACCGTGTCGATGGATAAGAACAGCACGACTTCACCGGCAGGCAGCAATTTTTCGAAGGTAAAGGGGTGTGCGGCATCCAGGGCGATTCCTTTCAGCCGCCTGTTGTAGTGAAACCGGTCCCGGTTGTCTAAGTCTAACTCTTCGCTGGTTTTCAGCCATTTCCAGGACGCTTCATCCGGGCCGGCGGCGCTGAGGTAGGGGACTTCCTGCCCGTCTTTCAACAGCCCTATTTCGCTGCCGGGGATTTTGTCGTCCCGTCCTAATACGGGAGAAGAGGTCGAATAGGCCCAGGTTTCGAGGTTTTTACCGGAGAGTTCCCGGATATATTGCCAATCCTGTAAAATTTCTTCTTCTACGAAAGGGAATCTTTTTTCGATATCTTTGAAGGGCGTTCGCCGGATGTGCTCGTCGGATAGATGATCGATTACCCGGTAGTATTTTTTTGCCTTTTCGCCGGGATCTTTTGAATCTTTACAGCCTATCAGCAT
>JAGLQA010000584.1 GCA_023137075.1 Candidatus Aminicenantota bacterium | reverse complement strand
ATACCAACATGGATTTTGCCACCCTGAAGGTAAGAGAAAAATTGGATTTACTAAACCTGCCGGTGGACGCGGAAAAACCGGTTATATTGAGATATGATCCCAACACCGAACCTATCATGAAATTGGGTCTGTCCGGGGATGCCGAACTCTCAAAAATCAGGTATATCGCGGAAAAAGAGTTCAAGCAGGCCATCGAGAGTATAGAAGGCGTCGCCGCCTGCATCATATCCGGCGGCCTGGAAGACGAAATACATATCGATATCGACGAAAATAAGCTCAGCCTGCTCAACATTCCCATTTCTACCGTGGTCAACCGGCTGGCCCAGGAGAATGTGAACCTGTCTGCCGGAATATTAAAACAAAAGGATACCCAGTACTTAGTCAGGACGGTTAACGAATTCAAAGAAGTGGAAGAGATAAAAGATATCATTATAGAAAAACGAAACAATGTGCTTATTAATTTAGGCAGCATTGCGGATGTGTTCCGCGGTTATAAAGAGAGAAAAGTCATCTCCCGGATCAACGGCCGGGAATGCATCGAAGCGGCCATATACCGTGCCGCCGATGCCAACACGGTAACCGTTGCCAACGCGGTGACAGAGAAGTTAGAGAAGATTCAAGAGAACATTCTGAAACTTAGGGGAATGAATTACTTAGTTATTACCAACCAGTCTAAATTTATCAAAAGTACTATCCAGGAAGTCATTCAAACCGCGATTATCGGGGGTATCCTGGCGATTCTCGTACTATTGTATTTCCTTAAGAATTTGAGAAGTACGCTGATAATCGGCGCCGCCATCCCCATCTCGGTCATTATTACCTTTTTCCTCATGTATTCTTCCGATATTTCGTTGAATATCATCTCTCTTGGAGGTCTGGCCCTGGGCATCGGTATGCTTGTGGATAATTCCATCGTTGTGCTGGAGTCTATCCAACGTCACCGGGAGAGAGGCTTAGGCCTCTATGATTCCGCGCTAACCGGCACCTCCGAGGTGGCCGGTGCGGTCACCGCTTCCACCCTTACCACCGTGGCGGTATTTTTCCCCATCGTTTTCGTGGAGGGAATAGCCGGTCAATTGTTCAAGGACATGGCCTTAACCGTCACCTTTTCGCTGCTGGCATCATTGGTGGTTTCGCTTACCCTGGTCCCCATGCTCAACTCTGCCATGAGACGGGAACAGGCAAAAGAGAGACTGAACGGTTTTCTCAAGAAGATTTTCCGCCCCGCGGATAAGGTTTACGACAAATTCTTCAAATCTTATACGAAGGTCCAGGCCTTCTCCTTTTCGCGGAAAGCAGCGGTTATTTTGACCGTGTTTGTCATATTTGTGTTATCCTTGTTTATGTCACGATTCATGGGACAGGAGTTGATACCGGTTATCTCCCAGGGCGAGTTCCTGATCAACGTGGAATTTAAACCCGGCACCTCTTTAAGAGAAAATTCCTCTGTAGTTGCGGATATAGCGGAAAAATTAAAAGAGTATAAAGAAATCGATAATATATATGAATTGATCGGCAAAGGCTCGATGGGGGGTATATCCTTCCAGGAAGAACGGGAAAACCTGTCGGAATTTACCCTTCGCTTAAAACCGGGCATCTTAGGAAAAGCCGAAGACCGGATAATGGAACGGGTGCGGAAAGACCTGGCCGCCTTCTCCGGTATCAAGTTCAAAGTTTATAAACCCAGGCTTTTTTCTTTTAAAGCGCCCTTAGAAGTCGTGATTTCGGGGACAAACTTAGACCATATCAAGGACGTCTCCGATGAACTCTTAGAAAAACTGCGGGGCATCGACGGGTTGATCGACCTGAAATCAAGCATGGAAGAAGGATACCCGGAAATACAGATCATTTTTAACCGGGCGCTGTTAGCCTCCCAGAATATGACTATTAATGAAGTCGGCTCACAGATCAGGAACAAGGTCGAAGGGGAAGTAGCCACTCAGTTCATCGAAAGCGACCGGGAAGTGGATATCCGGGTGCGGGTAGCGGAAGATTTCCGCGACCGGGTCGAAAAGATCAAACGTCTCAGTATACGCAACGGCCTTGGCATCAATGTACCCTTAAAAGCCGTGGCCCGGATACGGATCAGTGAAGGGCCGGCCGAGATCAGGCGAATCTCCCAGCAAAAGGCGGCTGTCATAACCGGTAATTTGTCCGGGATCGACTTAGAAACCGCCAGTAATGAAATACTCGCCGTATCCCGGTCCCTGGATAAGCCCCGCGACTGTTCCATCGACCTGGCCGGTCAAAGCAAGGAGCAGGATGTGGCATTCTCTTCCATGATCTTTGCCATCATCCTGGCTATATTCTTAGTCTACTTAGTCATGGCTTCCCAGTTTGAATCCTTTATAAAACCCTTTATCATTATGTTTACGATTCCCTTAGGCATTATCGGCGTGGTCATCATCGGCCTGATCGCCGGCATCTCCATCAACGTTATTGTCCTGATCGGTTTGGTAATACTATCGGGTATTATCGTTAACAACGCCATCGTGTTAGTGGACTATATCGGGCAACTGCAGCAAAAGGGAATGCGAAAACTCGAAGCCATCAAAGAAGCGGCAAGAGTAAGGTGGCGGCCGATTTTAATGACGACAATGACAACCGTCTTAGCTCTGCTGCCCATGGCCCTGGATTTTAATGAAGGATTCGAGATCAGGATTCCCCTGGCCCTGACACTTATCGGCGGTCTTATTTTCGGCACTTTTCTCACCCTGATATTTATCCCCTTAATTTACAGTATCGTGGTTGGAGAGACAAATACCGCGGCAATAGCGAGCGAAAAAAGTGAGGCAGGAACGCCGATCGAAGAACAGGTAATAACATGAATCTACCTGAATTTTCTTTAAAAAAACCTGTCACCGTTATTGTGGCAATGTTGATATTTATTACGGTCGGTATTATCTCAATCATAAAACTTCCCTTAGAAATGATGCCGGATATTTCCTTTCCCGGTTTGATGGTTCAGGTTCCTTACCCCTCTTCTTCACCCGAAGAGGTCGAACGAATTATCACCCGGCCCTTAGAAGAGATACTCTCTACCATCAATAACCTGAAAACTATCAATTCCACTTCATCAGCAACAGGCTCCTTTATTCATATGGAATTTAAAAGCGGCACCAACATGGATTTGGCCTCCATGGAGATAAGGGACAAGATCGACCAGATCCGGGATCGACTACCCGACGATTTAGAGAGAATCCGCATCCGCCGCTGGTCAACTTCCGACCGGCCCGTGATCCGTTTTAACCTGGCCCTGCCCGGAGATGACGAAAACCTCTACTTCTGGGCGGAAGAGTACATCATGCCGGAATTGGAACGGATCGAAGGCGTGGCCAATGTCGATATCCGTGGGGGGCACAATAAGGTGCTAACCATCTATTTGCAGCCCGAACTGTTTTATTCCTCTTCCATCAGGCTCATCGATCTCATAGATACCATCCGCAACAACAATATCAATATATCCGCGGGTTACGTGGAAGAAGATAATAAACGATTCGTACTCCGTATCCCCGGGGAGTTAAAAATCGTGGAAGAGATAAAAAATCTCCCCGTGAACGAGAAAGGATTAAAAATAAAAGATGTGGCCCGCGTCACTTACGATTACCCCGAAAGAGAAGATTTTCACCGTTTGAACGGCAGCGATTCGCTGCGTTTCCAGGTATACCGGGCCTCAACAGCCAACGTGGTCGATGTGTGCCAAAAAGTAAAAGCCACCATGGCCCGAATATCAGACGAAGAAGAGGGCTTAAAAAACATGCAGGTCATCTTTTACCGCGACCAGTCCGAAGATATCCTTAAAAGCCTGCGCGATCTCTCGATTTCCGGCATAATCGGCGGTTTACTGGCCGTGTTGACCTTACTCTTTTTCTTGCGGAAATTCCGTTCCACCATAATTATTGCCATCGCCATACCCATGGCCATGGTCTTCACCTTCAGCCTGATGTACCTGCACCGGGCAATTTTCAACTCCGATATCACCATCAACATCATATCCTTATCCGGTCTCATGATGGCTGTGGGTATGCTAGTGGACAACAGCGTCGTGGTACTGGAAAACATCTTCCGGCTGCGCCAGGAAAAAGGGTATTCGTCTTTAAAAGCGGCAGTAACCGGCAGCAGTGAAGTTGCCCTGGCCGTTACCGCCTCTACCCTGACTACCTTAGTGGTCTTTATATCTATCGGCTTTGTCTCAGGTTCGGGATTCGGACGTTTCATGAGCGACTTTGCCCTGACCATTTCCCTGGCCCTGATTGCCTCTCTTATAGTTTCGCTAACCTTCATTCCCCTGGCCGGCAGCAAACTGCTGAAAGGTAAAACCCGCGAAAAAGCCCCCTGGTTGGTAAAACTTACCTCAATCTATGAGAAGATCATCTCCTTTACTATAAAAAACTGGAAAACAAAACTACTGGTCATTTTTTTGGCTGTGGCTATCTTTGCCACCGCCTGGACCCTGTTTTCGAACATCGAGAAAGAGTTTATGGCCGGCAGCGAAGAAAGGGAAGTCAACCTGAATATCTTTATGCCGAAAAGTTTTACCCTACAGCAAATGAAAGCCCTATTCAACCGGTATGAAGAGATATTGAAAACCAATAAACAGGAATTAGCCACCGACTATATGACCACCAGCTACGGCGTCACCCGTCTCAGGCAGGGCAGGTACCGGGGTGAAATCGAACTCACCTTAACCGAAACCGGCCCATCGGTATCCGAAGTGAAGGAAAAATTAAAAAAGCTTTTGCCCCAGGAACCCGGCCTGGCCTATGAATATGGGGAAAGATGGGGCAGAGGCGGTCACTCCATGGGTATGAGTGTCGAACTCATTGGCCTGGACTATACCAAATTAACCGAGATGGTGCCCGGTATTATTGAAAAACTGAGAACCATCGATGACGTGGAAGATATTACCTCGGATCTTGAGGGCGGCGACACCCAGTTGATGGTAAAAGTAGACCGGAAGAAAGCAGAGAGCGCCGGGGTAGACACCCGGAGAGTTGCCCAGACCATCTCCTCATCCATATCGGAACGGCCTATCGGTAAATTTAAAACTGAAAACAAGGAGATCGATATCATATTGAATCTGCGCCGCGATAAGGGATTCAACGATAATGATTTACGAAACCTGACCATCCGGACGGCATCCAAACGGATACCCGTTTCCGCCATCTCCACTTTTTCCTTTCGGATGGGTTCCACCTCTATCCGGAAAGAAAACAAAAAATCCAAGCTCCGCATCCGTGTGAA
>JAGLQA010000583.1 GCA_023137075.1 Candidatus Aminicenantota bacterium | reverse complement strand
TATTTGCCTGTCTCCGTGTAAATAATTTGTTTTAAGTTTCCTATTGGAAGAATAATAACATCGTCTTCATAGTAAACAGACATTGTTTCATAATCAAAATTCCTTGAAGCTTCATCTAATATTTTGTTTATTTTATCAAAAAAAACACAAAATAAAAAAGTAAGGCACCACCCCTTCCCTCTATCTCATTCCCGTTGGACATAGTTGCTGTTGAGTAATGTTTCTAATTGTTCTTTTTATTCAATCTTTGCACAAATGTTTTATCAACAAAACGAATAATATGGCTTCTTCCTCTAAAGTCTTTCGGATTAAAAATACTCTGAATAAAGCGAGGTATCGCAGTAGAAATAAAAAAATTCTTTATCCTAAACATACGATAAAAACGACTATATACTAAGAAGCTTACTAAAAATTTGGGTAGAATTGGTAAGTAGTTCAACAATAGGGAAATACTGTAATAAGGTTTTGGATTGCTCATACTACCACCAGTTAGATATGATTCTTTGGTTAGTCGTTTACCTTCTTCTTTATAAACAATACCTTTTATAGGTTTGTCTGGAAGGATAAACTTATCATCGATTTTACCCTCCTTGAGAAAATCAGAAAAAGATTTTTCAGCTTCTCCAACTGCAACACAATCAACTTCAGCATTTTGTAATACCTTGTCAGGCACTGCTGTCGCGTGAACACCACCAAATATAGTTATTACGTTAGGCATTATCTCCTTTAAATCTTTGGCACAGCGAAGTTGAAATAGATAGTTATCAGTCACACAGGAAAAAGCAACAATATGTGGTTGAGTATCTGCAATTTTCTTTGCTATTTGTTGAAAAGGAATGTTTTTTTCAATTCTGCCCAAATATGTATCTTCCGCTTGATAATATACAAAATCTACCATATGACCGTCATTACGACAAACTGCCATTAGGTATTCAACACCAAGGCTTTCAAAATCTGGATAGACAAAAGTAATCTTAGTCATAGTTCATAATTAACTGATAGTCCAATCGTTTTTCGTCATATCTCATAATAATAATCTCCTTTTCTCGCTATTTCCTCTTAGCATAGATCAAGAATTAATATTGTGGAGTAAGGCCCTTGAGGGATTAGTACTGGGCGATGCGAAATCCAATAAACCAATTTCTGTGAGATGGGTCGCGATAGTTACGGCGGGCACTGCGGCAGTCGCTCCAGGCAAAGTCTATCCAACTGCCCCCCCGGTATACCCGTTCGGAGCCGCTTGACGGTCCTGTCGGATTGTTAATAGGGGAATTTGAATAATAACTCGAGCTGTACCAGTCGGAACACCACTCCCAGACGTTACCAGCCATATCATGGATGCCATAGGGAGATACTCCTGAAGGATGAGAACCTACTTGTTTTGTTTTCCTGCCGCATTCGCTGTAATTTGCCTTGGTGCAATCTGCTTCTGAATCACCCCATGGGTATCGGCGCTGATCGGTTCCCCTGGCCGCTTTCTCCCACTGGGCTTCGGTAGGCAAGTGGATATTTTTCCCCGTCTTTTGGGACAACCAGGTGCAGAATGCAGTGGCATCATCCCAATTTACATTGATTATCGGCAGGTTTCCTCTGCCCCAGCTTTCATCATCCGCTAGACTCCTGGCAGTGTCATTACAGAATTTGTCGTATTGCAGGAAAGTCACCTCGTATTTTGAGATTTGATAGGTGTCAAGATATACAGTATGCACGGGCCGCTCATCTGAATACCAGGAGAAATTGTCACCCATTTTAAATTCTCCGGCTGGAATGTTTACCCATTTTATTCCAAGCACATTGGTGTCATAATTGGGATCGACCTGTCCATTATTATTTCCATTAGTACTCGATTCAATCTTTTTTCCCATTAATAAAGCAACCAGGACACCAACAATGGCTAGGCCGCCGATTACAAGAAGCAAGGGGAATTTTTTCTTTTTTTTCTTCTTAGCAGGTTTTACAATCACCTTTTTCTCTTCTTCAGCAGGTTTTGGCTTGATTTTTTTAATTTCTTTTCTTAATTTTTCTTCCTCTTTTTTTACCTTTACCTTTGCATCAGCCTCCTTCTGTGCCAGCACTTCTTCTCGAATCTTCCCCATCTTCTCCTTAAGGTCCAGGTTGGACTCGTCAATTTTGAAATCCGGATAGAACTCGTACACTTTCTTTGCATACCCTTGAAATTGAGTTTCCATACCGCCGATGTAGTAAACATTGGCCAGCAGGTAATAGGCCTCAGCCACCTTTTTCTTCTGGGTGACAATGGCCTTAAGGGTTTCGATAATCTGGCCCAGCTCTTTTATTGCAGCATCAAAGTTACCCTTCTGGATCAGCTGCCTGGCTTTAAGCAGCACATCCTCTTCCTGGGCAAAGGAAAAGTTGGTACCAAAACAAAAAAATACGAAGAAAAACAAGGCAATCATTGAAACCCTTTTTAAGGAATCTCCTCTTAGCATTTTTTGTACCTCCCTGACTATTTATTTATAAAGTATTATTTTCTCCTGGAATGTTGCCACCTTAAGGTACAGGCGCCATCCCTCAACTTTAACAGCCTCCCCCTTTTCATCCCTTGGGGGAGTTAAGGTAATGCTCTGGATTTTCTGTAAAATCTTTTTGTTGATCGGGCTTTTTTTTCCTTCAGGCGTAACATTCAACCATCTGTCATCGAGCTCTTTTACCGCAATAGCTCCTTTTTCACTGACGTTAAGAATTAAATTGACCTGGCCGGTTGCCACAATGCCTTCCTCAGGAATTGGTATTTCGACCCTTTTCATTTTATCGATGTACTGCTGCTGGATGCCTGAAAGAAGGTTGAGAAGTTTCAAAGTTTTGAGGACTTTGACGGGAATCTCTTTTTTCACCTCTTCTTTTGGCTTGGCTTTTTCTGCAACCTCCGGCTTTTTTTCCTCTTCCGTTCTTTTATCCGAGGTTTTTAGCACCCTCTCTTTTTCCTGCTGGATATTCTTTTCAAGAGTGGTGATTTCAGGGTTTACTTTGATTTTTTTGGCAGCTTTTATCTTTTCAAGGGCTTTGTCATACTCTTTACTGGAAAAATACTCCTCTGCCATTTTAAGATTCACCTGGAAATCCTGATTTTTCTTCTGTTCCTGGGGGGATGGTTTTTTAACAGGAGGAGAAACCTTCTCATCTGCTATTGATTTTCTGGTTTCGGTTTTTGTTATTGAAACGGGTTCTGTGGAAGTCTTTTTATTCAAAACAAAGATGTATAGTCCTGTGAAGATGATCGTAATGGCGAAAAGGTACACGATCAGTCTTCGGTTTTTTTTTCGGGGAATGGGAGTGAGTTCTAATTCAGGTATGGGTGTTGTCAGCACTTCGGTTTGCTCATGCTGCTCGCTTTCAGTTTTTACAGGAGCAGGTATTAAGTCTGGACGGGGCAGTTTCCGGCCACTGACGATTGTATCGACGATTTTGACGATGTCTGCTCCTCTCTGTGGCCGGTCTTTTTTGTTTTTTGCCATCATTTTTTTGATAAGGGGCTGGTATTTGCGCAATTGGCGGGCAAGTTTGGGGACAGGCTCCTGGATGTGCTTGAATATGATGCCGGTTGGGTTTTCTGCATCAAAGGGCAGTGACCCTGTCAAAAGCTCAAACAGAACAACCCCGAGAGAATAGATGTCGCTTCTACCGTCAACCTTCTCTCCCCTGCACTGTTCAGGGCTCATGTAGTGAGGGGTTCCCAACCGGGTTCCGGTACGGGTTAACCGGGTTTTAGAATCAACAGCCATTGCAATCCCGAAATCCAGTAGTACGGGTGTTCCGTCCAGTCGGAACATGCAGTTCTCGGGCTTTATATCCCTGTGGACAACTCCTTTTTGGTGGGCATAATCAAGCGCTTCTGCAAGTTTTTTGACAATCTCAAGAGTTTCTGGTACAGGCAGCTTTCCCCTTTTTCTCAACCGGTCCTTCAAGCTTTCCTTTAAGTATTCCATGACTATGTAGTAGCGGTCTTGGTGCTGGCCTACATCGTGAATTGTGATTATGTCGGGATGACCCAGCTGGGCAGCTGTCCGGGCTTCCTTTAGAAATCTCATGGGAAAAGTCTCTTCCCTGATGAGTGTGTGGGCCAGCACTTTTATTGCTACTTTCCGACCAAGATTCTCCTGTTCACCGAGATAGACATCAGACATGCCTCCCTGGCCCAGTTTTTCGATTATCTTGTATCCAGGAATCTCTGGAAAATCTTCCACTTCTTTTTATCCTCTTTTTATTTGAAGCATATATTATATTTTTTTTAAAAAAATCCGGGAAAGATTTTCTCGCTTAAACATTGGATTAGATCTTATTTTCATGATTTCTTTTATTTGGGCTACGGTATTCCCTTTTCATAGGTACTGATAGTCCAATCGTTTTTCGTCATATCTCATAATAATAATACCTCCTTAATTCTATGATGAAAAATCCACAACAATTGTGAGTAACTTGTGAAATCTTGTGGAAATTGTTTGGAAATCATGTGTAAAACTTGAATAGGATTGGGGAAATGAATAAGCTTCCGCCGCTAGGTATGCCTGGCTAAACGAAAATTTAATTCCTGCATCATGTAAATTCAAGATCAGATCTTCATTTCCGCTGATTTTCCGGCTCTTTCTAATCACTTGAAAATTATAAATAGCATAGATAAAAAATAAAGTCAAAGGGAAAATAAACAATTTTTTGGCTTAATTACTGAATGAGGCAAGCGAGGATTACCGTTCAGCATGTATTTATTTGGAGCCCAAGTTTATTTTTTTAGACTGAAGTAAAATATATTGGATGAATATTTTATTTTCATATTATTCCCGAAGGTTCCCCTTTACAATGACACATTGGTACAAAAAAACGGTACGCAGCCCTTTAAAATCTACAATTACGATAATTTGCTCAGGGTGGAAACTCTCCAACCACTGCAGACCCGGCAGGTGGTAATAACGGCGCCCCGGTTTACTTCCGGAGCTATTTCTCCAGGTTTTTAATCATCACCCTTACTTTCTCTCTTAAGCGATCGGATTTTGCTTTAGAAAGCGCCTGCTCCAGCACATCGAGGGCTTTCTCTTTTTGGCCGATTTTAATATAAACCCGGCCGATATTGATGAGATAGCTCACATCCTCCCGTGCTGCGATCGCTTTTTCATAATTAAAAATTGCCTCCCGGTAATTGCCCTCATGTTCCAGGATGATACCCAGGTAATTAAGAAGGGGGGCAAACTCGTTGTTCTTAACCAGTCCTTTCTCAAGATAACGCCTGGCAGACTCATATTTGTTATGCTCTATCTCTAACCTGGCCAGGTTGGCATAGGCATTTTCCGGAGTATCATAACTGTTCGAATTGGCGGCAATCACCAAATGCTCCTTTGCCAGGTCGTATTTGCCTGTCTCCGTGTAAATAACACCTAAAAAATTATGCACGTCTATATGGTCCGGCTTTAACCGCAGTGTTCTTAAAAAATATTTCTCGGCCCTGTCGGGTTCCCCTCTTTGCAGGTAAACAATACCGAGCGCGTATATGGCATTGTGATAATTGGGTTTCTTTTGAAGGGCCTGTAGAAAGAATTTTTCCGCCTGGATAAGATCCCCGGCATTCAAACAAATAAAACCATCGTTCATTAAATGTTCGGGAGATCCGGGTTTCAGGTAATCCGGGATACTATTCACTTTATTCTTATTGCAATAAATACAAAAAAACAAAGGAAGAACAAGCATAAAAATTATTATTTTTCTCATTATACCCTCAATCTCTTTTTTACTTTGTAGGCTTTTACGGGATTTGTCATTCCCTGCAATTTTTTCCCACCTAAATATTCAAATTCAAATATATTTGCGGCAAGTTTGTAAACAGCTTCGGATATCACAATCTCATCCGCCCCGGCAATAGATGATTCCAGGCGGGACGCAATATTCACCGTGTTACCGATGACCGTATAGTCTAGCCTTTTTGGCGAACCGAAATCTCCTGATATTAGTTTCCCCGAGTTAATGCCTATCCTGATTTGGATTCTATCTTTCTGGGGTTGGTTGCGGTTCATTTCCTTTAACTTTTCCATCATATCGAGAGCGGACTGGATGGCTGACTCGGCATGGCTGCCGATTTCAAAGGGGACCCCGAACACAGCCATGATGGCATCGCCGATATATTTATCAAGCGTCCCGTTGTGTTTGAAAATGATATCCGTCATTTCCGTAAAAAAATTATTCAAGAAAACTCCGGTTTCAACCGGGCTTAGATGCTCCACTTTGGTGGTGAAACCGACAATATCCATGAAAAAGACTGTGGCAACGGTCTCTTTGTAGGCGATCACTTCCTGGGACCCTTGATCCTGCATACCCATGATTCGCGAAACTACAGAAGGCGAATGATATCTTTCCAGTTTGGACCGTACTTTCTTTTCCCAGTTGAGTTTCTCTAAGCTCTCAATACTCTCGATAGACAAGCCGGTAAAATTGGCTATAATCGATAAGATTTCCAGGTCCTCTTCCTTGAACATCTGGTCAAAGGCAGTGGTATCGATATAAACCAGTCCGTAAATCGAGTTTTTTGTCCATATGGGTACGGAAATGGCCGACGTTATCCCGAATATGATGATACTTTTGGCGCCGTCAAAACGGGAATCATCCCGGGTGTTCGAGGAAAGAATGGCCACCTTTTCTTTTATCGCTTTCATGGCAATTGTCTTCGAGATGTTTACCTTACCTTCCTCTTTGCCTTTTTTCGTCCGGCAGTGTTTCAATATCAAATCTTCCTGTTTTTCATCACAGGAAAATATGAATACCCGCTTGGGATTTAAATATTCAAAGATCAGGTTGGCGACTTTCTCAAAACTGCTTTCTAAACTGGTGGAAGC
This sequence comes from Candidatus Aminicenantota bacterium, assembly GCA_023137075.1. Lineage (GTDB taxonomy): Bacteria > Acidobacteriota > Aminicenantia > UBA2199 > UBA2199 > JAGLQA01. Next base: position 1,922 of record JAGLQA010000583.1, on the reverse strand, counting down.
GATGAGGTCCTTGCCTAAGGCCGTCAAAGAGGTCAGGAGAGTCAGATCGGTGGGTTCGATCTTTTTCTTCTTTTCGATCTTAAACTCATCGGAAAGAGGCACAATCATCGAAATCTTCTGGTCACCCACATCAACAATACTTTCAGCTTCCGCAATCTGGAGATAATTCAGCATCGTTCTGCCGATGGTAATATTATCGCCGACTTTCAACTCTTTTTCGGTTATGCGCCTGCCGTTTATATAGGTGCCGTTGGTACTACCGAGATCGGTCAACTTATAACCCTTCCCCCTTTTGGAAAATTTACAATGACTTCGTGATACGGCGCTCTCATTTATTTGCAAATCGTTGGAGGCTAATTTTCCGACGGAGATAGTATCTTTCTTGAGAAACAAGGTTTTAAATTCATCATTAAAGATATACTCTAACTTATATTCCACTCGCTTTTTAAACTCCTTATCATCAATTCTTTTAAGGCTGCTTTCGGCATCTTGTGATTGAATAAAATTTCAAATACCTGGTTGGTTATCGGCATTTCGATTCCCAAATTATCCGACAACTGCTTCACGGCTTTGGTCGTTTCCACTCCCTCGGCAACCATCACACTCGATTGTTCGATCTGCTCAAGGGTTTCTCCCTTAGCGATTCGTTCACCCAATTGAAAATTCCGTGAGAGGGGCCCGAAGGAAGTGAGCATCAAATCTCCAATACCGGCAAGACCCCAGAATGTCTGTTTTCGCGCTCCCAATTTTCTGCCAAACCGCGATATTTCAACACTGGCCCGGGTGACCAATGATGCTGTTGTATTGTAACCGTAACCGCATCCCCTGACAATGCCGGACGCGATCGCAATTATGTTTTTCATAGAACCGGCAACTTCGATGCCGATCAGGTCGGTTGAACGGTAAATCCGTAACCCGCTGGACGAAAAATCACTCTGAATTTTTCGCAGCCGCCTCCTATTCTTTGAGCAGGCGACCACCACCGTGGGGTGATTTTGAGCCAATTCCCTGGCAAAAGAGGGGCCGGAAATCGTAACCCACCGCCTTAATATATTCGGCCCGAACACATCCCTGGCTAACTGGGAGATCGTTTTGAGCGAGGTGGATTCAAAACCTTTTGACAGGTTGACTATGGTTTTGTCTCCAACAATTCCTTTCAACATTTTAAAGGTATTTTTAATAAACTTTGAAGGCACGGCAAAAATCAGGATATCGGCTTCTTTTGCTTCGGAATGTAAATCGCCGGTCGGGATTAAGCGGGGGGATAATTTGATACCCGGGAGGAAAACCGGGTTTTCCGATTTTGTTTTGACAGCTTCTATGATCTCTTTCTCCCTCATCCAGATTCTCACATGCTTACCCGAGACAGCCAGACAGTTGGCAAAAGCTGTTCCCCAGGAACCGCCGCCTATTACCAGTATTTTATCCATTTTTCTTCCAGTTTAATTTATCTTCGGTCCCGGCCATCAGCCGGTTGATATTAGCGCCGTGTTTAATGAGGATCAAAATCACAACCATAAAAACGATGAGGGATACCTCCGCGATATCGGTAAACAAGGTATAAAAGAATGCGGCAGTAACACCCGTTATCGACGCGGCCGAGACATAGTGTGTCAAGGCTAACAAGACAAAAAAGGAAACAAAAAAAACAATGGCAGCGGGAGAATTAAAAACCAAAAACATTCCCACTAAGGATGCGACACCTTTGCCGCCTTTGAATTTTAAATAAACGGGGAAGAGGTGGCCGATTACCGCGGCAGCGCCGCCGCAAGCAATAACGACCGGCGACTCAAAATTACTCATGCCGTAAATAATAGGCAGGGCACCCTTCAGCATATCACATAAGAGTGTGGCCGCTGCCGCTTTCTTACCTTTGGCGCGCAAGACATTGGTCGTCCCGATATTTCCGCTTCCTTCCTGCC
>JAGLQA010000582.1 GCA_023137075.1 Candidatus Aminicenantota bacterium | reverse complement strand
CTTCATCTATTCTAACTCCATCGATTGCGTAACGGTTCTCCTCCTGTTCCTTGAATTCATGTTGCAATTTTTCGGCTGCAATAACGGCTGTTTTAAACAAAATCTCAATTTTATCGTCCGGTATATAAGTCTTATACTGAGAAAGTTCTCCGTTCAGCCGTTCAAAGAAAGACCAGGGATCGGTTTCTATTCCGGCAGGTACGGCAGGCGCCGCTGCCGATTTTCCGAGCTTCCTCCCGGATTTTCTTTTATCGCCTAAGGCTACTTTTTCGGGAACCGCGGTTTCTTGCCGGCGGGTGTCTTTCTCTTCCCGGGCATATCGATACTGCTGCACGGCGGCCGGCTGTTCCGTCTCTATTTGCCTCTGATGCTGCTGCACGATTCTCGCAGCGGTCTTTTTTTCTCCACCTTTTTTCGCTGCTTTCCCCGGTTGTTTTTTTTCCCGCGGAGATTCCGCCGCCGGTTTGCCGGCCGGGATAGCTCTCCCGCCTTCTTCTGTTTTACTCTTCTCCGCCATGCGAAGGACACCGCGTCCCTTCTCTCTTTTTTCCGATTCATGTTTTTCTTTCATCAGCGGGGCCGCGGCTTCTTTAACCGGCTCAATTTTCAGATCCGGTTTATCCGAAATCCCGGGAATAAACACGATTTTATAAAACAGGAATAAGGAAAAAGCAGCGATAATAATAGAAGCGGCCAGTCTCATGGGGTGAGAAAATAAGGTTCTTGTCATGGGGATTATTTTTTGTTTATTTAACCCGGAGGTCAGGAGGAATACCTCATAACAACGGTCGCAGGAGGCTAAATGGTTCATTATCCTGTCCCTGTCATTCATTTCGACATGTCCATCCACTAAGGCGGCAATCTCTTCTAAAGGCAGACAATCTCCGCTTTGCGATTGTTTTAACGAAGCGGAAAGAAGCACACCGATTTTCTCGCTTCCGGCACTGTCAACATTTAACCAATCACTGCTCTTTTTCATACACGCTTCCCTGATATACCTTGGTCGGACAGGCCGTACTTTTTCCCCGTTTAGAATATATCATTAAAATTTACTCCGTGGTTTACTATCATTTCCCGGCATTTTTTCAAAACCCTGCTGACCCGGTGGTAGACCGCTTTTTTGCTAATCCCGAGCAGTCCGGAAATCCGGTCGATATCTTTGGGCGCTTCATCCTCGGAAACCGGGAACCTCATTCTTAATATCAGTCGTTCCTCACCGGATAATTGCGAAACGACTTCGTTTATAATCTCTTTTAATTTTTCCTCCCGCTGTGCTTCAATCGTCAATTCTTCAGGATTCTTCCGGGGATCGGCGACAATAACCTCGCCGGTTTCCAGGTTGCGAATTCCCGCTTTGAAAGGCTGCTCGCCTGCCGGCTTTCCTTTGCCTTTAATTTTTTTAACGCTTGTTTCCATATCTTCCAGGGTGCCCTTAAACCCGAATTTATTCTTAAGTTCTCCGTAAGCTGTCGAGGTGTCCATACCTTCCACAAGCACCATCTCGTAGATTTTCAAGCCCAGGTCCCCGATCTTTTTTGCTCTCTCCTTTTCCCTGGCCCTGCCCTTTTTCCTGCGTATCAGGTCTACTGCCTGGTTAGAAATAATTGCGGTGATATAAGTGGTTACCCTGGCATTCCCTTTAAACTTTCTTAATACCCTGAAGTTTTTTTCTCGAAGCTTATCTAAGACGGTATTGTTTAATTCCAGGGCTTCGTTTTCAATCCCGATATCATTGTCAACTCCGGGTAAGGGACCGTAGTTTTGCATAACCGCCTTGCGGCACTGTATTTCGATAAATTTGAGGTGTTCGTTTATGATACCCTGATAATAGCTGTTGCCTTCCCCTCTTAAAGGGTCTACATCCGGAGCCGGTTTCATTACAAATTGCTGTCTCTCTTTCTTCATTTTTCAGGTTGAAGCAAGCGGAAAAAGAAAATACTTCCGCCTTTTTCCCTGGAAGAATACCCGATTTCTCCGCCGTGCGATTCGATAATCCAGCGCGCGACAGCGAGGCCTAATCCCGTACCTTTCATTTCGGTGTCCTGGTGCAATTGTGAATATTTATCGAACAAATATTTCCGTTTATGATAGGCTATTCCCGGACCGTCATCAATTACCGACAACTCCTGGAAACAGCGGCCGTTCTCATTTATCTCAACCGTCTTGATTGTAATGGTTCCTTTTTCAGGAGAAAATTTGGCCGCGTTGCCGAGTAAATTATTGATAACCTGGCCGATTTTCTCGCGGTCGATGTACAGCTTCGGCAGTGTTGGAAAATCATATTCTATCCTGAATTGTTTCATGTCTAAAAGGGGCTGCATAACCTCGATGTGCTCTTTCACGATAGATTTTAGTGTCGTATAGGTTTTATTTAAGGTTATCTTTCCAGCCTCGAACCGGGATATGACCAACATATCATTGATTAATTTTAACATTTTTTCAGAGGACTTTGTGATAATTTCACCGGTCCTTTCTATATCGATAATGCCGGGCGAACTATACATCATCTCGGCATATCCCATGATAGACGTCAGGGGGCTGCGCAGGTCATGCACCAGCATAGCAGTAAAATCCGACTTAAGTTTTAATTCTCTTTCCAATTGCTCTTTTTTCAATTCAAGCCGAACCTTCTTTATTCGTACCTGGAAATAAAAGAGTAAGACTGATGCGATCAATACAAAAAAAATAATTCTAAACCACAATGTATCCCAGAGAGGTGGAATGATCCTTATTCTTATCGAAGTCCCTTCTTCATTCCATTTCCCGTCATAATTCGTGCCTTTAACCCTGAAGACATAATCCCCCGAGGGAAGATTCGTATAGGTGGCAAACCGCTTTTTTGCGTCCGTAAAGATAAACTCGTCATTAAAGTTTTCCATTTTATAGGCGTATTTGTTTCGCTCCGGTGCCGTATAATCCAATGCCGCAAATTCAAAGGAAAAAGAACTGTTCCGATAAGAGACTTGCACCTCTTCCAATTCCGAAATCGGTTTCTCTAATTTTACTTCCTTATTTAACTTCAAGAAGGCCGTAATCACAACCGGAGGAATATATTGATTGTCGCTGATTATCTGCTCCGGGAAAAAGGAATTAAAGCCATTTATGCCACCGAAAAACATTTCCCCCAGTTTATTCTTATGGTAAGCCCCACCATTGAACTCATTACTCTGCAGGCCCTCGACCACACTGAAATTTTTGAATTCGCCTGTCCCCGGGTTAAATTCCGATAATCCTTTATTGGTGCTAAGCCAGAGGTGCCCCCGGCGGTCTTCCAGGATGCCGTAGATAACATCATTGGGCAATCCTTCTTTCTCCCGGTAATGGACAAAGGTCTCCTTGTCTTGATTAAATTTATTTAGTCCGCCGCCGCTGGTTCCAAGCCATAACACCCCGGAATTATCCTCGTATATCGATAATACAAGATCATTACTCAAGCTCCGGGGATTAAAAGAATCGGTGCGGTAACACTTAAATTCCTCCCGGTCCCGGTCAAACTTATTCAGCCCGCCGCCCCAGGTGCCGATCCAGAGTACGCCCGAACGGTCTTCGAGGATCGAGTAGACAAAATTATGACTCAGGCTGTGCGGGGACGCCGGATCGTGCCGGAAATGGAAAAAACGCCCGGATGATCGATCCAGCTTGTTGAGCCCGCCGCCGCCCGTACCGATCCAGAATACTCCCGACCGGTCTTCGTAAATTGCCCGGATCGTATTGTGACTCAGACTGTCGCTATTATTTGGGTCATTTTTATAACAAACAAAACGCCCGGCCGAAGGATTGAATCGATTGATGCCGCCGCTGTTGGTACCGATCCAGAAGGTGCCCGATTTATCTTCATAGATTTTCCGCACATGATTATCGCTTAAGCTTCCCGGATCTTTCGGGTCGTGTTTGTATTGTGTGTAACGTCCGGTAGAGCGGTTAAAACTATTCAACCCGTCGCTCGTGCCGATCCAGAGCAAACCGGCGGCATCCTCGAAAATCGACCAGACGATTTGACTGCTCAAACTATTCGGATTTCCCGGATCAGAGCTATACAGGTTGAATTTTTCATTTTTCCGGTTTCTTTTATTGATACCTCCACCATAGGTAGAGACCCAGAGTACGCCCGATTTATCCTCAAAAATTGCCCTGACGTCATTGGTGCTCAGGCTGTTAGGATCTGTGGGACTGTTTAGAAAATTGGTAAATATCCCCTTATCCCGGTCAAACCTGCTGAGACCACCGCCATTGGTGCCCACCCAGAGTGTACTTGATTTATCCTCGTATATGGAACTCACCTCGTTGCTACCGAGGCTGGTCGTATCTTTTTGATTGTGTTGGTGCCGGGTAAAATCTTCTGTACCGGGATTATACCGGTACAGCCCCCCTCCCTTAGTGCCGACCCAAATCACGCCGGCTTCATCTTCATAAATGGATGAAATTTCATTGTAAGGGAAACGGGAAAAATTCCCTGTTCGCGGATCAAAGCTATTCAACCCGGCATTCCGGGTGCCGACCCAGAGCAGCCCGCTGCGGTCTACGCAAAGACACATTACCTCATCTCCGCTTAAGCTGAAGGGATTGTCAGGGTCATGTTTGTAATGAATAAAACGCTCTGTATAGGGATCGAATTCATTGAGTCCTCCGCCCTTTGTTCCAATCCAGAGTTTTCCCGAAGGGTCTTCGCAGATGGCTCTCACCTCATTATGGCTCAAACTGTAGGGATTACCCGGGTCGTGGATATAATAGGTGAAACATCCGTTGTTACGGTTGAAGCGGTTCAACCCGCCGCCCCAGGTTCCGACCCAGAGCGTTCCCGAACGATCTTCATATATCGTCCAGATGTAATTGATATTTAGGGTGCCGGGATTATCCGGTTCGGAATCATAAATGATAAATTTATAACCGTCATATTTATTCAGGCCATCTTCCGTGGCAAACCACATAAATCCCTTACTGTCCTGTAATATGCAATTGACCGTGTTTTGAGACAGGCCATCGGCGATTGAAATATGTTCAAATTTGAGCTGAATACCTTCGGGCAGTAGCGCTTTAACCAGGTACAATAAAAATAAAACAACCAGGCCTATCTTTTTCACCTGTGATTACCTCTTACTGCCATATCGTTGAAATGAAACGGAGCATTGCTCATTTCGGACCTCAAGGAAAACACGTCGTTCAAAGCGCACAGGTAACAACCCATAAATTTTTTTACACTCCGGTCACTATTCTGTTTTTTCATAGCATTTCTTATTTATTATAACATGAATTTATTGCTGTTATCAATATATATCCGCTTAACTTCAGCTCTAAAGAGTGAAATTTTAAGTTGGAGCTAATTTGATGAATTTTTTTTGTATGTTTTCAAAGGCGTATACCTGTGTTATCCTGTGCAATGAAAGCTTGAATTAAGAACGAACGGGATACAACCGGAGCCGCGTATATGAATTCTATGAGGAGTCCAAACGATTTTGAAAGTTTTTGTACATGATATCAT
>JAGLQA010000581.1 GCA_023137075.1 Candidatus Aminicenantota bacterium | reverse complement strand
TCGCAAAAGCGTTGAATGTCAGCGCCAAAGCGCAGACAAAAATCAATAGTTTTTTCATGAAAAACCTCCGTTGTATATTACATTTGCAATTCGTAATCAAAGTAAAAAAATAAGTGAATCAAAATTTTATGTCCAAATAATCTTTTCACTTGTTAAAAAAATACCTCCGGGCAGAGGATCATAAAATTGTGAAAGTTTTAACATAATGATATATTAGTTCTAACTATTTGTCAACCCCGGACGATGTTTTCTTTCAATAAAAATTTGATGTTTTTGCGATCTATTGTAAAATCTATTCTTTTAATATAAAATTAATTTTATTTCGAGTAAATTTTGAAAACAAGGTTTTGATAATCAAAAGAGTCAATATTCGGTGAAATAACCTGTGAGAGGAACGACCATGAACAAAGAAGAAAAAACATCGAGCCGGCAGGTGAAAAAAACAACTGCGATTGCGGTCGCTCTTGTTTGTCTGATAGTTGGTTTCGGGACCGGTATTTTATATATAAAAATGACCGGCAGCGATAGAACCGTGCGTAAACGAACGGTTCAGCAGCCGGTGTCTCAAACACCACCGCCCCGGACCAATCCACTCAAACAAGTGTTGGAACTACAAAAAAAGGTAGTAGACAACCCGGAGGATGCGGCTGCCTGGGCCGGTCTTGGGCATATTTATTTCGATACAAATGAGTTCGAAAATGCTATCCAGGCCTACCAAAAGCACTTAGAATTGAATCCGGATAATGCCGATGTGTGGGCCGACTTAGGTGTTATGTACCGGCGCATGGGCAAACCGGAAGAGGCAGTCAAGGCTTTTGATAAAGCCATGACGATCAATCCCGGGCATAAGCAGTCCCGTTTTAACAAAGGCATCGTATACTTACACGACTTGAAGGATCCGGCAGGAGCTCTTAAGGCCTGGGAGGATCTGCTTAAGGTAAATCCCGCGGTCAAAACGCCCGATGGTCGAAGTTTAAAAGAACTGGTTGAACAATTACGAAAACAGGTAGGCAGCGCAAATAACCAATAGTTAAAACAGCAGAATTAGCATCCCTAAAGATTTTGAAAGTAGGCAGAGGCTGCAACTAAAGACTGTTGAGTAATTTGAGAACGTGGTCGGGCATGCCGCCCAAGCCTTTCATGTGGTCTTTCAGGAACGAATTCTCAACAATCGCTTTCATTCCCCTGATCAGGCAGGAGCGCTTCAACTCATTGCCCTTCATGGCCGCCCATTCGGGCAGTTTTTTCATGTAATAGGTTTTGTAACAATTGAGCACCTCCCGCAGCAGTTGGTCCCGGGTCATGGCCTCCGGTTTAATCACCGGTTCCACTAGGTTGTACTTAGAATAATCATAAACTTCAATATAAGGTTTGAGCTGCTCATAAATATCGGCATAGGGCCAGGGCGCTAAAAATAAAAAGTGCATAAAGTCGGCATTGTATTCCTGTGACAGGGCCAGAGTCTCTTTGATAGAGGCCGGGGTTTCGCCCGGTGTGCCTAAGATCAATGAACTTTCGACGATCATACCGGCGTCCCGGATCAATCGCAGCGCCTGTTTCGACTCAGCGAAACGGGTATCCTTTTTGAAATACTGCAATTGTTGATCGTTGGTAGATTCAACACCGATGTATATGAAAAGCACACCCGCTTCGCGGTAACGGTTTAAAATGTCCCGGTCGCGCAGGATATCTCCGGCAACCGTTTCGAGTAAAATGTGAATTCCCAATTGTTTCTCGATAAGCAGGTCGAGGATTTTTACCCAGCGTTCCCGGGAATAGGTGGGGTATTCATCGGCAATGAAAAAGACATTTACACCATAGGTTTTCGCCACATGCTCTATATCGGCCACGAAGCTGAGGGGACTGCGCTGCCGGTAGGTACCCTGCCAGAATTTATGCTGGGAGCAGAAAGTACAGGTATGGGTGCAGCCGCGGGAAGAGCTTACTATGGCTACCCTCGAATCATCCATAAAATAGAGGGGATAATCGTTCCAATCCACCAGGTGCCAGGCCGGAGTTAAGGAGTCCAGGTTTTCCACAAAACCCCGCGGGGAGGTTGTGCGGATTCTCCCGTCACCGGCAAAAGCAATGCCCGGCACTGTTTCGGGGTTGTGCCCATCCCTGAGTGAGCTTAAAAGCTCTGTCGAGGTGATTTCACCTTCACCGAGTATACAATAGTCAACGACATCGTTGTGGTTGGATAGAATTTCTTCGTAACAAAAAGTTGGATGCACACCGCCTAATAAAGTGGTTACCTCCGGCAGCTCTTCCCTGGCGATTTTTAATACCCTGACGGCGTCGTTAACCGAAGCTGTTATGGCTGTTACCCCGACAAAATCGGGAGCTAAGGAGCGGATATTAGAGCGGATTCGGTCAAAATCGTGAAATTTTGACATGGCATCATAGATGACCACCTCGAAGCCGGCTTTTTCCAATTCCCCGGCAATGTACATGAAACCTAAGTTGGGCCAGCGGCCGGCAGATTCCACCACGCCTGAGTGGTAGGGAGGAGTAACCAGGAGTACGTTGTTTTTTTTTTGCCTATCCATAGAGGTCTCTTTATTCCATTGGTATTTTAACGATCTTTCTTGCCTTGAGATAGAATCCCAATCCCACGGCGAATACCACGGCCAGGATGATATGCTTAACAATCAGCAGCACAACCTGGCTTTCGCCTGCGGCGGCGCTCCATTCATACTTCCTGTAAGTAAGGGCGCGAATAACACCGAAAAGGACGATACCCGTAAGGCTGAACCGCATCAAAAGTAAGATGGTTTTCAGCATGCGATGTATGACTTCAGCGGATTCGCTGCCGGGGATTTTATACCTCAACATCGACCATAGAATCACGGTACAGAAAATCCAGCCCGCTGCGCTAAAGTCATGCAAAAAATTATTGAGTAGTACAAGTACAGCCATAAGGGTTTCTTATATCATATATATGTGGGTATTTCAATCCTCTTGCCGGTAACAATTCGGATTTGGAAGTTGACAAAGTAAACATTTTAGCTTATATTTAACCTGGAGTTACTATGAGCAGCGGTTTGATAGAAAAAGAAAAAGCTAACAAAGTGAAAGATTTGCATGAAATAGAGAGAATTATAAAGATTCATAAACCACTGCTGAAAAAAAAATACCAGGTAAAACAAATCGGCATTTTCGGTTCTTATGTCAGGGGAGAACAAGACAAAACCAGTGATTTAGATGTGTTGGTGGAATTCGACAAAAGGATCGGTTTTTTTAAATTCCTTGAATTAGAGGAATATCTCCAACAATTGCTGCACATAAAGGTTGACCTTGTTTCAAGAAAAGCCCTGAAACCCAGGATAGGTCAACATATTTTGCATGAAGTGGTTATATTGTGAAAAGAGATTACATTGACTATATAAATGATATTCTTGGTTCTATAGACGAAATTGCCGAATTTATTGAAGGTATGGATTACGATACTTTTGCCTTTGATAAAAAAACCAGGAACGCGGTTATTAGAAGCCTGGAAGTGGTTGGGGAAGCATCTGCCAAAATCCCTGAAGATACCCGGGAACGTTACCCTGAAATACCCTGGAAATATATGACTGGGATGAGAAATAAACTTATTCATGAATATTTCGGAATAGACCTTGAAATTGTCTGGGAAGTATCGACAAATGAAGTTCCGCCATTAAAACCTTTATTGCAAAACGTACTGGACGATCTTGTTCACAATCCGGAATAACCTGGATATATCCTTTTGCCGGTAACAATACCGGTAAAGGCTACGGTCCCGGGTGGATATTGGGGCCGAACCAACCCACCCCCCAGAAGGAGATGATGAGGATCAGCAAACCGGCCAGCGTCAACCAGGCCGCCCGTTTCATCTTCCATTTTAAAAAAGAGCGGGCGTGGAGATAGAAGGCATAAAAGAGAAACGCGATCAACGACCAGGTTTCCAACGGGTCCCAACTCCAATAATGCCCCCAGAGTTTTTTTGCCCAGATCGTACCTGACACAATCATCACGGCATGGGTAATGAACCCCAGGACGATAAAACGGTATCCTGCCGTATCGAGGGTCTCCGGCGCGGGGATTTTGCGAAATCTTTCCTTAGACGGATTTCGCATTTTTAACAGCAGGAATACGGCCGCCCCGGTGGCAATGGCATAACAACCGAAAGAGAGCCAGGCAAAGATGACGTGCACCACTAACCAGGGACTGCGGAAGTCCGGCCCCATGGGTGTTATCTCGGTACCCGATATATACCCGTGGCCCAACATTAAGAAAACTACCGGAATCACCACTAAGGCGATATGTCTTTCCACTTTGCCCGGTTTCTCAAAAGCAAGAAAAAGCAAAAGGGTAAACCAGCCGCCTGTCAGGTTGAGTTCATAGATATCGGTTACCGGCGGATGCCCGGAAGTGACCCAGCGCGTAATAATCGCGGCAGTATGAAAAATCAGCCCTATCCATAAAAGACGCAGGGCAAAATCCACGATTCGCTCTTTGCGGCTGATAAAACCGATAAGATGAGAACAAAAAGCCGCCACGTAGGTGAAAACCGTTAGCCAGAAAAATATAATTTCAATTATTGACATCATTTGTTACTTTTTATTATCTTATTATTTTAATTGAAACTTAATTTTAACATTAATATGGTATTATTATCAAATTGTTTCCGGCGGGCGCAGTCGAATTTTGATAAAAAGAGAAAAAATGGTAACTTTTCTCTTGACATGGCTATTCTCCTCGCATAAAATAAACCTATGAGTAAGAAGGAAAAACCAAATATTACCGATAATATTAGCCGGGAAGGCAGCGCCGAAACAGATAGAATTCGTGAAGGATATAACTTACCTGAAACTTACTTTAATATAGAAGTTGAGAAAGCATCAAAGAGGAAAGATATTATCACAGTATTGGAATTGGAACAATTGACCGGAAGCAGGTTTGAGAGATTTTATGTGGAAACCGACGAAGTAAGAGGAGCCTATACAATTTCCTCATTGGAACAATTGCTGAAAAATCCGTTAACTCCATATAAAAAACTTCTCTTTTCCGGTTTTACCGGTTCCGGCAAGACCACTGAACTTGTCAAACTTTACTACCAGTTATTAGAAGATTTTAATATCATCATTTTTTCGGCCTGGAATAAGCTGAAAATCAATGAAATCACTATTGAAGCGGTACTTTTCGAAATCGTGGAAGATGTTTTGAATTATTTATCCTATCGCAATCTATGGCAGGAAGGTGACGAATCTTTAAATAAAATTATCGATGGTATTACCCATTGGTGCTCAGAAACACGCATAATAGACGAAAAAGCATCGGAAAAATCTAAATCTTTGGGTATAGGAATAGATTTTCTGAAAGGAATTTTCGGTAAGGCTAAAGTTGAGAGTAAATATTCGGGCAGTACGACCGAAAAAACAACGCGTATCGAAGAGCGAAAAATCAATGACCTGATCTTCGAGTGCAATAAGATTTTCGATTATATAAAGGAAAAAACCGGTAAGGATACGATAATCATCATAGACGACCTGGAAAAAATGTCCTTCACAAAAGCCAAACAATTTTACGTAGACAATTCATCTTTTATCAGGGATTTCCACTGCAAAATGCTAATGACCATACCGGTAGAATTGGTCTACCACCCCGATTTTGCTATTATCCAAAATGTATTCGACGAAGCGGAAGTTTTGCCCATGATAAAAATAAAGGATAAAGAAGGAGATGAATATCCGCCCGGTGTAGATATCCTTATAGAAATACTGAAGAAACGGTTAAACCTCTCCCTTTTCGAGAAAGAGTGCTATAAAGAAGCCATAAAATATTCGGGTGGAGCCATAAGGGAACTTTTCAGGATTATCCGGAAGGCGGCTTTGATTGAGAAATCCGATATAATCACCGCAGCATCGATGCGGAAATCGATCTCCCAGAATAAGGATATGTTTGGGTCCCGCATCCAGGAACACGGTGAAGTAAAATTTGAAGATTACTTAGATGTGTTGTTCGATATAAAGTACGGGAATAAAAGGACACCGGAAAAGAATATTGCCCTATTGGATTTACTGCGCACCAGGGCGGTAATGAAATACAATGAAGAAGGTTTCTACGACACCCATCCCCTGCTCGATGATTTTATAGAAGATTATTGGAAGAAAAAGCAAAAAAATGGCAAAACAAGGCAAGGGTAAGAAGGCGATTGCTGACATTTTCTCCCTGCCGGAAAACAATCAAAACTTTGAACTTTTTTATAGATTTTTATCTCAATCGTTGCGGGGAATGGCTTTGTGCCGGGTTTTCCCCGAAGAGAGATTACGGATTTTCGGTTTCTTCAACCGGGATAAATTAAGAGAATATATCCGGGTAATCGACTTAGTCGCACCGCTGTGTACACCGCTTGATCTGCAAAAAACCATAACCCGTTTAGACCGGGAAAAACCAAAAAAAAAGAAAATATTTTTTATTTACAATATAGAAAGTTGCATCTATCTATTAAAAATTTCCCGGGAAGAGTTTTTCCAACGTTTGAACCTGGTTCGCGATTTTTTTATGGGTTTTAATGCTATATTTGTGTTTTTCGTTACCGAATCCTCCTTAAAAACGATGATTCGGAACGCCTTCGATTTCTACGACTGGATCAGCTTTACCTTTTCTTTTGAAAACGAGAATAGGGATTTACGGTTTAAACGCCCGGAAGAGATGAAAGATAAAGAAGCCAAATATTCCAACCTCCACGAGAAGATCGAATATCTCGAAAAATCCTTAGAAAAAATAACCGATGAAAAGGAAAAATCTTTAAGATTGTTCGAACTTGGTCAACTTTTTTCCAAATCGGGTGACCACGATGCGGCATTAGAACGACTATTGGAAGCACTGCGGATTAATGAGAAATATAACAATCAATCCAGGATTTCAGCGGTATATAAGAATGTCGGTGTTATTTTTCAAACTAAAGGTGAATTAGATCAAGCCCTGGATTTTTATTATAAAGCGTTACAGGTTGATGAGAAAAGTAATGATCTGGTGAATATAGGAAAAAGTTATAATAATATCGGTCAGGTTTATAAATTTAAGGGTCACTTAGACGAGGCTCTGGAATTTACCTTCAAGGCTTTAAAAATCGATGAAAATAATAATGACCTGGTAAATATGGCAATCGATTATAATAATATCGGGACTATTTATCTTGACATAGGTGACTTCGACAAAGCATTGGAGTTCTCTTTCAACGCATTGGAAATAGATAAAAAAAACAAAAATTTAGCAGGTATGGCTTATAGTTATAATAATATTGGCCAAATTTTTCAAGCAAAAGGAGATTTCGATAAAGCACTGGAGTTCACCTTCAAGGCATTAAAAATAAATGAAAGTGAAAATAATCTGGCAAAAATGGCTATGGATTATAATAATATTGGAGCTATTTATCAAGGAAAAGGAGACTTAGAAAAAGCATTGGTATTTACCTTCAAGGCGCTGGAAATAGATGAAATGAATAATGACCTGGTAAATATGGCTTATGGCTATAATAATATAGGGTGGATTTATAAAGCTAAAGGTGATTTTGAAAAAGCTCTTGTATATACATTTAAAGCATTGGATATCGTTAAAAATAATAGTGATTTGTTAAAAATGTCAGCAAGCTACAGTAATCTAGGGCATATTTACCAAGCTAAAGGTGATGAGAAAAAGGCGGCCGATTATTTTAAACTGGCAGAAGAGACCATGAAAAGGATTAAAGGAAATTGAAAGATAATTCCATTTGTGAAGCTCTAAAGTAATTGAAATTTTCCCCTCCCGCGGAGGGGTGCCGAGAGTGGCGGGGTGGGTTAGATCGTAATCAGAAAGAAAACCATAGAGCCGTAGAGACGCAAAATCTTGCGTCTTTGGATGAGGCAGCTTAACTATCACGTGGGATACTCCGGCTGAACCAGGGACGGAGATCCGGGATATATCTTAATAGTATGGCCCCGATTCCTAACCAGAGGGCGAGCATCACAATAGGATAACCGGGATCATCGACTACTTTGAAGGAAGACCAACGCCTGAGACCGGCAAAGGTTAAGGTATAATCGCCCAAAACAACGCTGCCTTTCATGGGAATATATTCCCGGTGAACCACCTGTCCCGGGTTTTCCTCCATTTCGATTAGGAGCAGCGGGTTTTTCGGTTCCTCCCCACTCTTCTTTACCTGGCCCTTTTCGCGAGTGAACGCAGGATAGAGGGTAACGATAACTCTTTTCTTGAAGAAGGGCAGCGGCAGGAAATCGCGATACTCCCGGGATTTACCCTCGCGAAAGGTTTTTAAAGCGATAAACGAGTCGACCAGCACTCTTCTTCCCGCTTTTTCCCGGATTAGCAGCCGCGGGGAAAAACCCGTCTCATCCTGGGTAAAGTCGATACCCCGGTACGTGAAGGGGTGGTTTACTTTGATCGCTGTCTCAACCACTTTCCGCCGCTTTTCGTGAATCTCGATATGGGAAGTAATAGCGACCGGGTAGCGCCCCTGTTGGTATTCGACCTGCACGTTGTCTAAGTGTAAAAAAAATCCCCGGTGTTTTTTTCGGCGCAGCGGGCCCGCGGCAAACCGGGTATAACTGCCGCGCTCCTCCTTGAGACGCTGACCCTCGGTCAGCACAAGGTATCCGTCCATCCTGACCGCGGTACTGTAGAATCCACCGGCAAAAAGAATGAGAAGAGAGAGGTGGAGGACAATAAACCCCACCCGTTTAGCCGATCCCGGGCCTTTTAAGGAGGAAAAACCACCCTCTTTGACGAAGTACAGCAGGGTGCAGGTCAGGGTGTTTAACGCGAGCAAGAGGATGACAACCAGGAAAGGGATAGAGTGAAAGACATGAAATAATCCTAAGGGTTTAAATACGCCGGTAATGGCCGGGTGTTCATCTTGCCAGCGGATTATGTCCGCCGGGGAAAACATAGCTTCCTGGGGAAGAATTGCGCCCGCGACAGCCAAAAGAATCAGCAGCAGGACCAGTATCAGTGCCAGTTTTGCAGAACTAATCACCCTGAGCAAGATATTCATATTTCTTTTTTCTTCCATCCGGAGGCAAGGTTGCTAAAAAGAAAAAATTACCGGGTATAGGTCTTGGCATTTTTCCCGTGCCCGCAAGTGCCTCCCCAGCAGTAGCCGGTGGATGCATTGTAATTCCAACCGTTGAGCCATCCTCCCAGCATGAATCTTATGGAAATGACGCCCGAACTATTAGAATCCGCGGGCCAGGTGAAATTCCCGCCGTGGATGTTGCCGCGTCCGGCGCCGTTATCCGCGATACCACCTTCATTGACGATGCCCGCATGGCAGCCCAAACACCCCAATTCATTGCCGCCGGAACCGGAAGCTGCATGCTGGCTCAAACCACCCGGATGAAACTCGAACATACTGCCGGCTGTTTCGGGATTCGCGGCCGCCACATATACGCTTGCTTTATGGCAGATAGTACAGAAACTATCTATGGATATGCCTAAGGCTTGGGAATAACTGCCGGCTTCCATGGCGTCTAAGTCGATCGAGTAACGCAGCATCCGTTGATTGCTGTTGCCGTGGCCGTTGGCGCCGTGACAGTCGAAACAGGAGATTTGGTCATGGGTGGCGTCCTGGTTCCAGGGTGATTCCATGGTGACCTTACTGCCGTTTGTCGCGCTGGGCACACAATAGGGATTATTACCCGCCCCGCGAATAGTATGATGATAACTGTTGGAAATATTAAACCGGTCGTATACATTGGGAACGTTCACGCTGCCGGAAGAAAAGGGCTGGAGCGGATCGCCGCTGAAATTGGTGGCCGTTGCCCCGTCCGAATCGTGGCATTTCATGCAAAAGTTGTCCTGCACATCGGTTACCCAGGATTCTAAGGTATCGCTGCTTGTATTCCTCGAAAAGTCCGTAAAAGTGATAAGGGTAGAACTGGTTCCGTCATCCGGGTCACGCAAGTCCACGACACCGTTGTTGTGATAATTAGTTCCATCTACGGATTCATAATGACAAACGCCGCAGTCATCATCGGTAACCGTACCGGCAGCCACGTGGTGGCTGGTCAGGGAAAAATCGCTGGTTATGGCCCGCCTTACACCCTGGGCGGTGTCATGGCATCCTTTACAACTGCCTCCGCCGGAGGGGTGAAAATTGCTGTTGTGGGGATGGCAGTCGATACAGGTCTGGCCCACGTAATGGGTGTGGTCGCCGCCGCTGGTACTGTTGCGGTGATGATCGACCTGGGTATGACAGACTTCGCAAACACCGTCATATGTTCCGTTGGTATCCTCATCTCCGTCTGCGAAGGAGTACAGGGAGGGTTCACTCGCATCTGTACCCCGGCTCTCGAAAACCACGTCGCGAATACCGCTGTTGGGAGTGGATATTTTGGCAAGATCGGTTCCGTCCTGGTCTAAACCGATCATCTTCAGGTTCGTACCTCCGAGCCAATTCTGCATACTGTCGTGGGGATCATGACAGTCGATGCAGCTCATGCTAAAATCGGGATAGGCACTGCCGGTCGTATTGGTATGAATTTCCGCTTTCAGTGAAGAGACGCCTGCCGCTCCATGACAGGACAAGCAAAGGTCTTCAACAACCGCATTATTTGTCAGGGCCTGACCCGGAGCGCTGTGTACGCTGTGGCAGATATCGCAGGAGTGGTTGGGGTTTAAGGCACCGGAAATTTCCGGCCAATAGACGATAACCGCCACGATTAATCCAACGAAGAATACAGGTAGTAATATGCGTAGGCTTTTCATCAGAACCCCCTTGCATTTCTGAATACTTCAATTCTGGAGCAGCGGTTATTGGTGACGAATATTTCTCTTGCCACGGGGTCGACAACGAGATCGAAGGGGAGCCTGAGTTGTCCCGGGCCCATGCCATATTCGCCAAAGGTTTTGATAATAGCGCCGCTAAGCAAATCGAACACTAAAATCTCCGCGGAGAAGCAGTCAATCATCAACAGGTGCCCTCTCCCGTCGACTGCCAGGCCCTGGGGTCTGGAGAAACGCTGGCCGAACATTCCTTCTTTACCGGAGATGGTTCCGGTAAGATTGCCTTTCAAATCGAAAATCTGTACCCGGGCATGAATACCGATTGCCTGGTCACCATAGTCGCTAACATATAATTCCTGTTTTTCGGCATCCAATGCGATACCGGTCGGGTTGGTCAGTATATTGGCATCCGGCGGTGAAGCAGGAATCTTAAAAAGCAACTTGCCTTTAAATGATAAGACCTTTATGGATTTTTCCCCGCCATCCACGACAAAGATGGTTTTGAGTCCTTTATCCAACACAATATCAACCGGTTTTTGGACCGGCGCGCCGGCGAAAGCAAGCTTTCTCCCATTTGGCCTGTAAGCTTCAACGCAGCCCCGGGTTTCGTTCCCTACTAAGATATAATCGTTTATACTAGCGACTCCTAGGGGTTTCCCATCAATTGGGAACCATGAAACAACGCCAAGGGTAGTTCTGTCTAAGGTGACGATCAAGCCCCGCTTGTATTCGGAAACAATTAGGTTTCCATCAGGATTAAAGGTAATTCTGACGGGAGAAAATGTCCCTGGAGCTTTTGATATGGGATCGGGGATTTTGTCACCCCATGCCAATGAAGGACAATAAAAAACGGAAGCAAAGAGAGCCGTAAAAACAATGATGACAGCAATTTTTTTTGTCATTTTACTTTCTCCATTATTGGAAAATCAGTAAGATTTACTTAAAATGTTAATAGAAAGCAATAGTGAATTGAAATTATCACATTCAGTCGGATTTGTCAATAAAAATCAAAATAATTATTATTCGATCTGCTGCTTTTTTTTCTGTTTGTTTTTTCTTGACTTTTCTTCAAAAAAAAGGTATCGTAAAATTTCTATTAAATCCCAAAGTAAGGAGTTAAACTATGGCTGTCACAAAAGTAATTCAAGAAAACAAAAAGAAAGCTATTTTTGTTGTTAGTATCATCGGTTTATCCGTTTTTTTTGCCTGGGGCCTAATTGCCCAGGATATTCCCCAGGAGATCGGCTTTAAAGATATCGAGTTTGCCTCTCTTAACAGGGATTCATGTGTGGATTGTCATGGCGACGCACTGGTCGACACCCATCATAAAACCACCCAGGCAACTTCCGGAGATTGCACGTCCTGTCACGGCGTTTCCAGGGCACCGGGAAAAGTTGGAGTTACATTGGAAAGAAATTGCATGAACTGCCACACAAAGAGCCCCCACCACCGGACAGAAGCTGCCCAGACCAATGAATGCGGCACCTGTCATGACAGTCCGGGCGTCAGTGATTACAGTACGGAAGTTCCGGTTTATAAAGTTTCCGATATTACCCCTACTGTGGATGATTGCAGGACCTGCCATAAAGAAGGAACTGTGGACGGACAGAAGGTTGTCGGCATGAAACAAACCCACCATGGCATTGCCCTTAAGGGCTGTAATTCCTGTCATGATGAACAGGAGAAGAAAAACACCAGCATTAGAATTTGTGAAAGATGCCACAGCGTAAAGGCAATTCATGAAGTTTTACCTCATGTTGAAAAAGATGCCTGTGTGAAATGTCACAGTGGTAAAGGACTGACGGAACCTACAAAATAGGAAAGATTACTCGACCCGGTTTTACAAAAGATTGCAAATGTCTAAGTAGAGGGATTATTTTACCCACCACATAATGAGAACTGAGGAGTTTTCAGGGATGAATTCCCGGTTACGGAGGAAAGCATGGGACCGGAAATCTTAGCGGCGCTGCTGGGTATCCCGGTGAGTTGGTTTGCCGGTTTAACCCTCGATAAAATCAAAACTTTTGTAAGTGGTCTCCAGGATGTTTCTTTAGATGATCTGTTTATCAAGACCTTTTACGGAGCTTTAGACGCGCATAAAAAAGAGTTTCCTGAGGGAGTCAAGAAACTAAAAAAGGCGATCAAGGAAAAGGAAGAGGAATTTATCGAAATTTTCAGCCTCAATATCCGGGACTACAACAGCCTGATCTCGGCACTGCAAGAGGAAAACTTTCATGAGACGGTGGCGCGGCAGGTGGTGGAACATTTCGGTGTGGAGAAAAATTTCCGGGAGGTAATGGTTATCATCGTGCGCGGTTGTTTAAGGAACTACCGGGCAATTTTCCTGAAAACCATCTCGGAAAAACAGGCGCTGCAAATGATATTATTACTGCATGGTCAGAATTTAGATGTTATTTTGAAGTCGCTGGAAAAGCTGGAAAAAACCGTTACCACCGGGTTCAAAAAAGCCCTCAAGCAGGAGGCGGTGCCGGGGGCTGAAATCATCGAGCCGAAGAGGCCGCCGGTTAAGCAGATCAAGATTCTCTCGATTACGGCCAGCCCGGAGGATGAACTCCAATATGAGAAAGAGCAGGATACCCTGTTACAGGCTTTTAGAGATTTCGACAGGGAGCGGGTTTTCCTGGATATACCGGACCCGGTGAAAGATACCCTGACCGAGATCGCGGAACACCTGCAGGACGGCAAACACGACATCCTGCATATCACGGCCCACGGCAGTTTGGCAAATCAAAAAGGAGAGGGAGTACTCTCTTTTGAGACCGAAGCGGGCGAAGCAATACCGGTAACCGGGGCGGAACTGGCAAAGATACTGCTCCCGGCCCCTAAGATCGTCATCCTGTGCGCCTGCCATTCGGCCGGCAAAAAACCGGAACTAATGCCCGTGGCAGAGGCGCTGCGAGAGGCGGGTATCGAGAGCGTTATCGGTATGAAAAAGGCCATCAGTCATGAGGCGGCCATCGAGTTTAACCGGGGGT
>JAGLQA010000580.1 GCA_023137075.1 Candidatus Aminicenantota bacterium | reverse complement strand
CGGTAGTATCGATGTTTTTAAGGTCAATTGCTCGTTCAAAATACATATCGTCCTCCCGTAACGCGATATAGTTGTTATTTAAGTTGATAATATAACATGAAGTTGTTATTTGTGCAAGCCCCCCTCACGATTATTGGGGGCTAACAAATATCTGATCAATGATAAAACATCCTATAGTAATGATTGTTTTTCTTGTCTCTGTACTATTATATGTGAAAATCTTATTTTTTGCGAAGGTATTGTAACTTTGCGAAAATCCTTTGGCTTACCTTATCGGCTGCGGTCGCCGACCGCTCGGTGCCCTCTGCGCTACTATGTGGGGAAATCTTGTTTTTTTTTGCCAGGATTCTAACCCACCCCGCCGCTCTCGGCACCCCTCCGGGGGAGGGGATTGTGTAGGAGCATTTTAGAGGTCTACGAGTATAAATCCCCTGGAGGGGTGGACTGCCGCAGGCAGGACGGGGTGGGTTTGATTGTGGCCTCTGGCCGCGCTGCTTTCTCTGTATTATAAAAATAGACCTCAGTAATCCGAGTGCTTTTATCCATGCAAATCCGCGGCTGAAATTAGAATTCCCGAACCGGGCAGCCATTTCTTGATAGTTTTTCCTTTTTGGGTTATTATGTATCATTCTGCCCCGGAGGTGAGCAATGGCTACTGATATCGATATCATCAGGAGAATCAAAAAAAAGTTAGAGGTTGAGCTTGGCCAACTACCTTTAGACAAAATTTTCGGCCAATCGAATTATACGAAAGCGTATGCTCTCGACGGTAGTGATCGGGTAACCGGGTTAGCGTTAGAAGGTTTGTCCGTAGGCACGGTACTTGCCGATATAAGACTATTAAAAAATCTTAAAAAAATATCGTTATACCAGGGCCAACTACAGGACCCTTCTTTCTTGAAAGAATTGCAAGAGTTGGATTCCTTAGATTTAGGCGGTAATAAAGAGATCAACGATTATTCCTTCCTCAAAGAAATAACCGGTTTAACGTCTTTAGGTTTGGGCGGAAATAATCTCACAAATGTCTCCTTTCTCAAAGAACTGATGGGATTAACATATTTAAATTTGTATGATAATAAACTCACAAATGTCTCCTTCCTCAAAGAACTGACCGGGTTAACGTCTTTAGATTTAGGCAGAAATGAACTCACAGATATCTCCTTCCTCAAAGAACTGACGGAATTAACGTCTCTAAGTTTGGGTAGTAATAAAGAGATAAACGATTATTCCTTCCTCAAAGAACTGACCGGGTTAACGTCTTTAAATTTGTATGGCAATAAACTCACGGATATCTCCTTCCTCAAAGAACTGACGGAATTAACGTCTCTAAGTTTGGGTAGTAATAAAGAGATAAACAATTATTCCTTCCTCAAAGAACTGACCGGTTTAACGTCTTTAGATTTGTTTGGTAATAAACTCACGGATGTCTCCTTTTTAAAAGATATGGATAAGTTGACCCGGGTTAATTTAGATGAAAACCCGGTAGAGAATCCGCCGCCGGAAATCGTCAAACAGGGCATCGAAGCTATCCGGGACTACCTGAAATCCTTCGACGTCAGCATTAAGAAAAAACTGAACGAGGTTAAAGTACTTTTGGTTGGCGACGGCGGCGCCGGTAAAACCTCCTTAGTCAAACAACTGCAGGGCAAACCCTTCGATCAAAACGAAAGCGCCACCCACGGTATCAACATCATCACACTAAATATAGACACCACTGCCGCTAAGGGCAGCGCGGAAACCGTTAAGGCCCACCTCTGGGACTTCGGCGGCCAGGAGATTATGCACGCCTCCCACCAGTTTTTCCTCTCCAAACGCTCCCTCTACATCCTGGTGCTGGATAGCAGGAAAGACGATAAGGCCGAATACTGGCTGAAACATATCGAAAGTTTCGGCGGAAATTCACCGGTCCTCATCGTTATCAATAAAATCGATGAAAACACGGCTTTCGATGTGGACCGCAACTCCCTGAGCCGCAAGTATAAAAACATTAAAGGTTTTTTCCGCACCTCCTGTCAAACGGGAGAAGGGATCGCGGAATTCAAAAAAAACCTGGAAAAAGAAATCCCCGGCGTCGAACTGCTGCGGACAGCGGTGGCCGAATCCTGGCTGCAGGTAAAGGAGAAATTAGAAAGGGTAACCTCGGAACGCAACTATATCAGCGACGGGATGTTTATGGAAATCTGCCGGGAGAACGATATTACCGAAGAGAGCGTCCGGGAAACCCTGATCGAATTCCTGAACGAGCTGGGTATCGTGCTCCATTTCCGAAGGTTAATGCTGCAGGACTTCCACGTGCTCAATCCTTGCTGGGTCACCGAAGCCGTCTACAAGATCATCAACTCTCCTTACTTAGCGGACAACCAGGGCATATTGGAGGAGAAAAAACTGGATTTCGTACTGAACGAAGAACCCACCAAAAAACAACCTTTAGATTTAAGCTTAAAAAACATCAAGTACGAAAGCAGGGAGCAGAGTTATATCCTATCGTTGATGCAGGAATTCCAACTCTGCTACACCTACGGCCGCGGCAAAATACTCATCCCCGACCTGCTGCCTCCCCATGAGCCAAACTTCAAACCGCCCGGCCAAACGCCCCTAAAATTTTTGATCCGCTACGACTTCCTGCCCAAATCGATAATGCCCCGCTTTATCGTGAAATCCCATCGCGACATCAAGGGAGAACTGCGCTGGCGCACCGGGGTAGTGCTGCAAAACAAGGACTTTAAAACCACGGCCTCAGTCAGGGCCGACGAGGAAGACAAAACCATATACATCCGCGTCAGCGGGGAACGGCGGC
>JAGLQA010000058.1 GCA_023137075.1 Candidatus Aminicenantota bacterium | reverse complement strand
CCTCTGCCGGACATCTTCAAACCATCATGACCAAAACGGTCGTAGGTTTGCCTTTTCCCGGCATCTGCCAGGACCGAATAGGCATCGGAGGCTTCCTTGAACTTTTCTTCGGCTTCCGGGTTGCCCTGGTTCCTGTCGGGGTGATATTTTAAGGCCAATTGTCGATAGGCTTTTTTGATTTCCTCGGGGGTTGCATTCCCGGATACTCCAAGAATTTCGTAATAATCTCGTTTTGCCATTTCCTTATTCCTTTATATTCAATTGTTCGAAATCAGATAAAAATATGGTGTTTATCTTTGTTCTAAGATTTTCCGTTTGAATTACCAGTACCTCGAGCTCTCTCAGGTTATCGCCTTTAAGGGCTTCTTCCGTCCTGACTATCAAATCTTTTATCTCGTTTTTATCTTTGGGTTCAAGTTTTTCGAAGTGCCTTTTATAAAAGAAATTGATTGCTTCCAACTGCTCCTTGATTTTTAGCCTGGCTTTGTTAAGTTGTACCGCTATTTTATCCTGCTCTTCATATTCCCTGGCTTCCATGATCTTCTGCTCTATTTCTTCGGGAGATAATCCACTTGCCGGTTGTATTTTCATGCTTTGCACTAACCCGGTTTGTTTGTCTTTTGCGGATACTTTTACAATGCCGTTGGCGTCTATCTCGAAGGCCACATCGATTTGTGGTAGCCCTTTCGGCGCTAAGGGAATTCCGACCAGGTTAAAGTAACCTAAGGATTTATTCTGGGATGCTAATTCCCGTTCACCCTGGAGCACATGAACCTTAACCGTCTGCTGGTTATCCGTAATCGTTGTAAAAATCATGGACCGTTTAATCGGTATCGTCGAGTTCTTTTCGATCAGTTTGGTAAATTTATCGCCCTTGGTTTCAACTCCCAATGACAGGGGGGTGACATCGAGGAGTAACAGGTCTTTTACTTTTCCTTTTATTATTTCGGACTGCAGGGCGGCTCCCTGGGCCACAGCTTCTTCGGGATTGATATCTACGAAAGGTTCCTTATCGAAAAATTGACTCAACCGTTCAAAGATCACGGGCATGCGGCTCTGTCCTCCCACTAATATGACACGCTCGATTTCACCGGGAGCGATATTTATTTTCTCTAAAGAATCTTTGACCAGGTCGATGGTGCGGTCGATTAAAGTCGAGGTATCGCTTTCAAGCCGGGTCCGGGTCAATTTTTTCTGAAAATGGTAATTTTTACCGTCATCGAAATGATGCAGGTAAGGAATGGAAATATGGGTTTCCTGGTTAAACGAAAGTTCTATTTTTGCTTTCTCTGCCACCTGGATGATTCTCTGGGAGTTATTTCTATCACAAAAAATATCAACCGATATTTCCCTGGCTATTTCATCGAGTATCCATTCGATTATTTTTTCATCAAAGTCATTGCCGCCGAGGAAGGTGTCACCGGTTGTGGATATGACTTTATAAATATCCCCCTGGACTTCGACTACCGATATATCGAAGGTACCGCCACCTAAGTCATAGACTGCGTACAGACCGTCTTTTTTGATTTTGTCCCGGTACGCAACCAGGGCTGCCGTGGGCTCGTTGATAATTCTCGACACGTTCAGTCCGGCGATTTGCCCGGCAATTTTTGTGGCCTGCCTCTGGGCGTCATCGAATTGGGCGGGGACGGTTATTACAGTGTCCGCCACTTCTTCGCCTAAGTAATCTTCGGAAATTCCTTTCAAGTATCCCAAAAACATCGCGGATATTTCCTCCGGTGAATAGAATTTTTCGCCTAACCGGATGATTGCATCTCCATTTTCAGCTTTTGCAATTTCATAACCCACTCGCTGCTGGACATCTTTGATTTCTGGGGAATCGAACTTCCGTCCCATCATCCTTTTTACGGCCCAGATCGTATTTTTATTGTTGGTGATAAATTGTCTCCTGGCCACGTTGCCGAAAATTCGTTTATGCTCGCGGTTCAGGGCAACCACGGAAGCAATCACCCTGGATCCTTCGGGATTCGGAATTACAACCGGTTCCCGCCCTTCCAGGTAACTGATGCATGAATTGGTGGTTCCTAAATCGATTCCGATATTTTTTGCCAATTAACTTCTCCTCTTATTCATCATCGTCGAGCCTCTCATCATCGTCTTCCTCTTCCAATGGGATCGCGACTTTTGCCAATGAGGGGCGTAATAATTTGTCATTGTACAAGAAACCCTTTTGATACACTTCAACCACAAGGGAGTCTGTGATTCCTTCTTTCTCTTCCTTTGAAAGGGCCTGGTGGAGGTTCGGATCAAAAATACGGCCCAGAGCTTCGATCTCCTCTACCTTATATTTTTTGAGCAGATCTAATAGTTGTTTAAATATCATTTCCACACCGGATACGATAGATTGTTCATCTACCGAATTCTCCCCGGAACCTTCTTTGGATTTTAACGCTCTTTCTAAGTTATCAACAATGGGGAGCAGCTCCAAAAAAAATTCATTGAGCGCAAACTTCTGAAATTCTTCCTTTTCTTTTTTTACCCGCTTCCTGAAGTTATCGATTTCAGCTAAATTTCTCAGGTAATTATCTTTATACTCGTCTCTTTCTTTTTCTAACTTTTCGATTAATTCTTTCTGATCTTTCATCTTTTTCTGGTGTTTTTTTTGCGCAGGTTTTTTCTTAGGAGTGGTTTTTGAGACCATTTTGTTTGTTCCTTTATTTTTTACTTCGCTCACCTCTTCTTCATCGGGTGGATAGCTAATTTCTACGGTTCTTTTTTGTTCAGTCATATTTATACCTCCATCGGGATTTTATGAATGATTGTGTTTGAGGAAAAATTTTTTGAAAAAAAAGTCGAAAAAAATGACGGTTTTTCCTTTTCTTCCAGGGTTTTCAGTAATTTTTTTACTTTATTGGAATCGAAGAAATTAGAATCGATTAGATTCAACGTTCCTTTTACAAACAATTCCGCGGTCATCTCTCTGAAATAGTACCTTAGACCTTTATTCGTCGGTACCCGGCCGGAAGGCGCAGTGGATTTAAAAAGAAAACCGTAATCTTCCAATTTCCGTACTACTTTCCGTAAGGCAGAGCCGGAGAGGGACATATAGGGCAGTAATTGGATAGAACTAACCGGTTTCCGGGTAGACGCATAGATATTTAAAAGACCGGTCAACATAAGAGAATTTCGTTTTTTTAACCACATACCCCTGGGATTTTAATATAATAACGCCAAAATGTCAATTGTCCCGGCTGTCAAGAATTCTATCCCTAATACCGGGGAATTTTAGAGGCAGCCTAAGGATTTTAATTGTTTTTTCAGATTATCTTCTTTGTCGATTTGCACCTTCTTGCCTTTTTTAATTTTTGGGCCCCGGACCACCACGGTTCATTGAGTTCAAATTCACTTGCCTTGAGAGTAGCCTGAAAACGGCTGCCGTTAATGGTTTTCGTGTATTCCCACATCGGTTTTACCCACAGATTTTTTTGAGGAGCCAAATATTTAGATGGGGAAAAAGATTTTGACGCATCCCTGAATTCACCGGTTTGAGGATGGTGGATCGAGATTAAGGGATTGAAAAATAATATCTTTAACCGAAAAGATGGTCATTTTTTCCGGTAATAGCTCCGGTTTGCTGGTAAAAAAGAAGGCATTATCCCGAAGATGCATGCCGGTAAAGTGGGAGCTTCCGTACTCAGCCTTTTTAGTTAATCCTACCTTCAGATCAAAACCCGGGTTTGACAGCAAAACAATATCGGCCGCCCTGTCTAAAAAACGGCTGCTGTATATCTCTTCCTTAAAATAGACTTTTTTTATTACCTTTCGGCTGTTGATTTTGTATTCTTCGAATAGTTGTTTTATTTCTTCCCGGATCGTATCGTAATCTTCCCGGTCCACGCTTCCGCGTGGATATTTTCCCTTTTGATGAATGAAAATCCGCGATGGCTCTAAGGCAAAAGCCCTGGCATTACCGGTAATGGTTTCCAGGGATTTCCCCTCTCCCGGTTCAGCATCATAAAAACCGTGCTTTTTTAAAATAGGAGTAAGGTAGACTTCATTTTGAATGGGGCCGAAGCCATGATCGGATAAGATGATTGTTTCAAACTCACCACCGCCTGGTATTTTACTAAAAAAGTCGCCGATCAGGTTATCTATCTCTTCATAATATTTTAAAAATTCGTCGTGGTACCGGTGAGTTTCGTCCGCATAGGCATCAAACAGGAAGTGGTGAAGCCGGTCCGTACCGGTTATTGTGAACATAAACACATCCCATTTCTCCTTTTCCCAGAAAAAATCGGCGGCTTTCTTCCTGGTTTTGAGGGAAGTGTGTAAATCGGAAATAAACTCACTTTTTTTTTCCTTGCCTTTCCGGGCGTCAATATCGATCATGTAACCGGAATTTTTCAAGAAGGGCAGATAGGTTAAGGGGTAAACGGCTTTTTTCAAATCGATGGCCACAAAACCGGAAATCAATACCCCCGGGATCTCTCTTGCCGGGTAGGTTGACGGAAGGTTAATAATAACGGATCTTTTTTTCTTTTCGCCCAATTCATCGAAAAAAGTGGGCGCCTGGAGGTCTCTAAAATCGGGAAACCTGTACTCGTATGTACCGTTTTCGATATCCGTAAAACCGAAGATGCCGTGCTTTCCGGGATCCGTTCCGGTCATGAAGCTTGACCAGGAAACAGATGAAATTTCAGGCAGGCCGACTTCCATCTTTACCAGCTTGCCGGAGGCAAAGATCCTTTTTATATTGGGCATTAGCGAGCAGTCGCTAAATTTCCCTATCATATCATAGGGGACGCCATCTAACCCGATTATCAGCAATTTCTTTTTATTTTTTAAAAATCCCATAAATTATTAATTTGATACCTCTCGCCTCCGTCTGCATCTCCTACATCTGCTGCTGTGGCTGTAGAATATCAAAACAATTTCTAGGTATGCAATTTCAGGAATCTTTTTTCTACGATTAACTTGCTTGAATAGCCAACGTTCGTCAACATTATAACCGCTCGCTGCCTGTCGGGGAGTTCCTCAAAGAAGACTCCTTCCCAACCGTCGAAATCACCTTCGTCTATCAGTATCATGTCACCTTTTTTGAAATCCGCATTCATTTTTCTCAGAACGACAACGCCGTTATCTTCCCGTTTTTTGATATCTTCCACTTTGCGGCCTTCAATTATCCAGAGGCCCTCCCGGTTTCCAAGAACGGATTTTACTCCTCTTGTATAGATGACACTGTGATACTTCTCATCAATAGGGAATTGAGCGAATAGATATCCACTGAAAAGCGGTGCGATTACTTCGACCTTTTCTTTATTTTTTTTGATTTTTTTAAAGTATATCGGAAGATATACTTCAACTCCAAGCAGTTTTAAATTTCTTTCAGCCACAAATTCTTGTCTGGGCTTTGTGCTAAGTATAAACCAGGGGAATGAGTCTTCAACATACATGGTACTATTCTAACCCAAAGCTATCAATTTGTCAATTATGCGCCGGCTGCCGCATAATATATCTCTTAGACACACCAAAACCACAAAACAGGAACCTTCTGTTACCCATTTCATTTAAGCCTCCTTTTTAATAAGGATTTTTCTAACTTTTACGCCAATATTCGGTATACTTTTTAATTCTATAACAGAAAGTATAAATGTCAATAGAACTTAAGTTCTATTTTTGGTTGTATACTTGATTTTTTTTATACAACTAATTCTCTATAATTCGGAAAAAAATAGTAGTTTGTACTGCAAGCTCCCCCCATGAGACTCTTTTCCCTTTGTTACACGGATCAAAAAAGGAATTATGTTGCATTTTTTAAGCGTTTTTGATACTATATACACATGAATAAAATACGTATTTTATTTATTGTACTGGTCCTAATCATTTTTATCGTGTCCCTGGTGATATTTACCGACATAAACGTACCCGTTGAACCTGAAATAGACCGGATATCCGAATTTCAGATCACAAAGATTTCCGGGAACGGGGCAATATATGCGGATAAAAAACCGATGAAAGCCGAAAATATGTCACAGTTAAACGTTGTTGATGTCCGGGAGATGCATCACAGCGATGAGATGTATATAAAAGCGGATGCCCAGACTTCTTTGGAGTTTTATTTTTTCGGAACATCCTTTACCGCTCTTCCCGGTTCATATATCCATTATCAGCCGAAGATAAAAGAGCTGTGTCTTTATAATGGAGAATATTACTGGAAAAGAGAGATCAAAGAGAAGAATTTTAACATATCCATTGCTGTCGAAGATAATACGGACGCCGAAAGAAAACAAATGATGATAAGGTTACCGGATTCCGGGAGACTAAAAATTACCGGAGATATAATAAAAATATGGAACTATACGGGGAATTTAGTATTTAATTATGACAACCGGGAATATGGACTGAAATCCAACCAGGCACTGCAGGTAAAAGATCAGAAAGTCGACGTCCTCGATATTTTGCCTCCACCGGATTTCATTACTCCTGATGACAAAGTGATTGCCGTTAACAAACCCGCCGATTCTTTCGTGAAATTTAGCTGGAGAACCGTGATAGGGACAAACGATTATATTTTACGGTTCTATTCATCGGATTTAATGGAAAATATCCTGAAAGAAATGATAATACCCGACACCGGCAAAACGATCAATATACTAACCTTTGGAGTTAACGAGTTTTTCTGGCAGGTATTTCCCTATGATAGTAAAAATGAACGGGAAGGAACCCCTTCAAAAATAGGCAGCATAAAAATTATCGGTTCGATTAGTGACGATGAACGTGTGCCTGAACGCCCCGAATTGATTATTACCTCTCTTTCCGCAAGCGGCAATATGGTTCTTATAAAAGGTGAAGCCGATGAAGAGTGCCGGCTCTTTATCAATGATAAGCCCGTGCTGATAAATATGGACGGCACATTTTATGAAACCCTGACTTATGATAAGATCGGACAAAAAACCATTACCTTCAAGTTAGTTGCTCCTACTGAGATGGAAACGGTTATCACCAGAACAGTAACAATATTCGACGAATGAGTTCGAATGAAGGGTTTGATGTTTTCCGGGCAGCAAACAGACCGTTTTTTGCATTTTCAAAATTATCGACAACACGATGAAGCGAATCTTTATAAGTTATAATGGAGATTAATAATGGGTATTTTTTCAAAAATGTATAACACCTTTGGCTCGGATCTGGCCATTGATCTTGGAACCGCAAACACCCTGGTTTTTGCAAAAGGAAAAGGGATTCTAATCCGGGAACCATCAATCGTGGCAATCGATAAACATTCCGGTAAAATTCAGGCGATTGGCAGCCGCGCCAAGGAAATGCTGGGAAAAACACCTGCAAATATAGTCGCCATAAGGCCGATGAAAGACGGCGTTATCGCGGATTTTGAAATAACGGAGAAGATGCTTGAGTACTTTATAAAACAGACCAGGTCCGGCGCTCATTTTTTAAAACCCCGCATCGTTATCGGGGTGCCTTCCGAAATCACCCAGGTTGAAAGAAGAGCGGTCAAAGATGCGGCGCTGCGGGCCAAAGCCAGTGAAGTTTTCCTGATTGAACAGGCTATGGCAGCGGCAATAGGCGTGGAATTACCGATTACGGAACCCGGGGGGAATATGATCGTCGATATCGGCGGCGGCACCACCGACGTTGCCGTGATTTCACTAACCGGCATCGTTATTTCAAAATCCATTCGCACCGCCAGCAATGAAATGGATGAAGCGATTATTCAATATATAAAAAAGAAATATAACCTGTTATTGGGCGAGAGAACCGCGGAGCAGGTAAAGATGCGGATCGGTTCCGCCTATCCCCTTGATGAAAGCCTTGAGATGGAGATTAAAGGGAGAGACCTGACCCACGGCATCCCCAAAACGCTTCCGGTCAATGACAACGAGGTCAGGGAAGCCCTGGAAAGCGTTGTGCACATCATTGTCGAAGCCGTAAAAAACACACTCGAACATACCCCCCCTGAACTTTCGGCCGATATTGTGGACCGGGGTATCATTCTTACCGGCGGCGGCTCTTTGCTGAAGAATCTCGATAAACGGCTGCGGGAAGAGACGTCGCTGCCCGTGTTTATCGCGGATGATCCGTTATCTTCCGTTGTGCTCGGAGCGGGGAAGATCCTGGACAATATCCCGCTATTAAGAAAAGTCGGTCAAAACTATTAACCCGGATGTACAGGAAGGACATTACAACAGAACGAAAAACCTTCATCCTGGTAACCGTACTTTTTCTAAACCTGATACTCATATCAACCAATGTTGTTTTAAAAAACCGGAAATCCCTGTTTCAAAATATTGTAGGATTGATTGTTTCGCCTTTCCAGGTCTTCCAGGTCGGATTTCAAGAGACCGTTGATTTTATTTCACGTAAGTTGAGGCACTATGTTTTTTTAAAGAACACCCACAGGAAATATATTGAAATTAAAAAACAGCAAAATAAGTTAAAAGTTGAAAACTATCTTCTAAGGAAAAAAATAGCGGATGAAGCCTTTTTATCCGGCTTGAAACATATAGACGAAGCGTTTATCCAGGCAGATGTTATTTCTATTGACAGGGATTTCCCTCTCAGCAGCGTACTGCTTAATAAAGGCTCTAAAGATGGAATGAAAAAAGGGATGCCCGTTTTAAACGGTGACGCCGAAGTGGTCGGAAAAATCGTGGAACCTATCTCCCTGTTTTCCGCAAGAGTCAGGCTTATAACAAGTCCCATCGATGGAGTCGGCGCCTATATAAAAAAAAACAAGTTAGAAGGGCTGTTAAAGGGAAATAACACCACGATTTGTGTGTTTAAATACTTAGTCGAAAATAAGCCGGTTTCCGTGGGAGATGAAATTATCACCTCGGGAACCGATCAAATTTTCCCACCCTATATTCCCATTGGCAGGGTTGTTAAGATTGAAAAGGAGTATTTAATCCAGGAGGTTTTTGTAAAACCTTATTTTGTCGAAAAATCCTTTAAAAAATTAATCGTATTAAAAAATAAACCTGAATTTAATGAATAGAAGAATTAAGTTTTTATTATTTCTTTTCCTGGTAACCGGGCAAATCGTTGTCAACCGCTATATAGATATATCAAAAATAAATGTTGACTTACTCTTTTTGATCCTGGTTTATATCTCGGTTAAATCGGGTTTTTTAAATAGTATCTTATCCGCTGCCGCTATCGGGATCATTACCGATTTTTTAAGCGGCAATATCCCGGGGGTTTTCGGTTTTTCCAGGACCCTGGCCGCCTATTTGATCCGTGAGTTGTCGATCTATCTGGATATAAGGAAAAACACATTCCTGTTCTTGTTAATCGCGCTGTCCCTATTTGTTTCAAACTTAATCGCCAATATCTTTTTCTATTTCATCCTGGGTTACCCGGTCGGTTTGAACCTGGTTTTTTACCCGCCGCTGCTAACCGGGTTGGTGGGATTGTTGATTGTAAGTCCGGCAAAAATGAAAGAGTATCTCGATGTATATTGAAAAAAGAAAGGTCACCCGGAAGGAAATAAAAAGAATATCCTTTAAGATTAATATAATCATTGTTATTGTATTTGCCGTCATATTCTTCGTGTTCTGGAATCGGCAAATCATACAAAACCAGTATTACAGCACCCTGGCAAGCCGGAATATCAGGAAATACTTAGGGGTAAAGGCGCCGAGAGGTTTTATCCGGGACAGGAACGGAAAAGCCCTTGCGGAGAATAAGCTTAATTTCGGTTTATTTTTAATAAGAGAGAATACGGATAATATAAACCGGTCGATCGATTTCGCGAGTTCTTTATTAAAAGTTGAACGGGATGTGATAGCCCGGAGGGTGGAAAAGTACAAGGAGTACCCGGAATTTTTTATGATCCCCCTCCGGAAGAACGTATCCCTGGATAAAATTATTTACGTGGAGAGCCGTTCCGGGGAGCTGCCGGAATTTAAGATTGCAATCGAACCGGCCAGAACTTATCCTCACCAAAAGACTGCCTCCCACATTTTGGGATACCTGTCGGAACTAACGGCTGCGGAATTGAAACGGGAAAAAGATGATGGTTATAAACTCGGCGACCAGATCGGGAAAAGCGGTATTGAAAAAAAATACGAGAAGTATTTAAGAGGACGCGATGGACTTCAAACCGTTGTAAAAGACAACTTAGGCATGATCCGGGAGAAAGTCGGTGAAAAAACACCGGAAATCGGGAATACCGTCGTGCTTACAATCGATATTGAGCTGCAAAAATTTATCGAAGACCTATTTAAAGACTACCGCGGTACGGCAGGGGTGGTTGACCTGACCACCGGGGGGATCTTGGCCCTGATCAGTACGCCCAACTTTAATCCCGAATTTTTTTCCGCTACCTTCAACCGGGAAGAGTGGCTATCCTTAGTGAATAACCCGGATAAACCCCTGCACAATAAATTTACCCAGGGTCAATATTCACCGGGATCCGTATTCAAAATCCTGATGACCTTAGCCGGGCTGCAGGAGAAAATTATAACCCCCTCAACCCTATCCTACTGCTCCGGTACAGTCAGGATATATGGCGATATTCGCCGCTGCTGGAAAAGCGGTGGCCATGGTACTATGAATATTTATGATGCCATCAAAAATTCCTGCAATATCTACTTTTACCGGTTAGGGAAAAAAATCGACATCGATATATTGGGACGCACTGCCCGGCACTTTGGATTAGGAGCACGGACAGGCATCGATCTACCCAATGAAAGCAGCGGGTTGGTGCCCTCCAGAACCTGGAAGTTAGAGAATAAAGGGGAGAAATGGTTCCCGGGAGATACTATCTCCATCTCGATCGGGCACGGTATGTTAGACGTCACACCGGTTCAGATTTTGTCCATGATAAGCACCGTGGCGCTGCGCGGCAAAAAACCCGTCCTGCACCTGTTAAAAATGATCGAAAAAGAGGGCCGGGTTTTGCTTGAGTTTAAACCCGAATTCGAACAGGTGCCCATCGACAAAAAAAATTTTGAAATCCTCATCGAGGGTTTATTTCGGGTCGTGAACGGCGGAGGCACCGGTTGGGCAGCCGCTGTAAAGGGGCTTGATATTTGCGGTAAAACCGGCACCGGGCAGATCATCAGCAAGGATAATCCCGATTATAAGGAGCTGGTTAAGCAGGACAGGTTCAGACCCCACTCCTGGTTTGCTTCCTTTGCGCCGCGGGACAATCCGAAAATCGCCATGGTGGTTTTCATTGAGAATGGCGGAGACGCGGGTAGGATTGCAGCCCCGCTGGCCCGCAAGATATACAAAAAAATTTTCCCCACCCACTAAAAAATGCCCCGGAATTTTCACCTCGTAAAGTGGGCCGGATTTTTTTATAACGTTGACAAATAGGCTATTTAGATGATATAAAATCACTATGAAAGGAATATTCGCTTCCGATAAGGTAAAGTATTTTGATAAAATCACCTTCGCTGTACTTCTCTTACTCTCGATACTCGGGGTTATATTAATTTACAGCGCCTCTCACAATACCAATCAATCTTATTATTTCAAACAATATTTATGGCTGAGTTTTTCCATTGTTGTTTTTTTTGTAGTTTTCTCGGTTAAAATTGAGAAAATATTCGATTATTGTTTTTATATATATGGCATCCTGGTGGCCATACTGGTCATTCAAATCGCGGCCGGGCAGATCACATCCGGCACAAGGAGCTGGATCAAAACGGGTTTTTTTTCTATTCAAATCTCCGAATTTGTCAAGGTTTGCCTGGCTATTTGCCTGGCCCGGATGTGCACCGGGATTTCCACCATAGGCTGGAAAGATTTTTTCAAGCTGCTAATTGTGATTGGCGTCCCCTTTCTATTAATCGCCGCTCAACCCGATCTGGGAACCGCTTTTATGTTGACCTCCTTTTTTTTAATGTTGGTGTTTCTCAAAGGCATCAGGGCGAGTATCGTTATCATAACGATAACGATACTACTCGGTCTCTCTTTTTCCACATGGAATTATGTCTTAAAACCCTATCAGAAAGATCGCCTCACTGCCTTTTTAAACCCCGAAAAGTATCGAAAATCAACGGGCTATCAAATCATTCAATCAAAAATTGCCATCGGTTCCGGGGGGCTTTCCGGGAAAGGGTATCTGAAAGGGACGCAGTCCCGGTACAAGTTTTTACCGACCCGTCATACGGATTTTATTGTATCGGTCTTAGGTGAGGAGTTCGGGTTTTTAGGCATCAGTTTTTTACTTTTGTTATTTTTTCTCCTGTTTTACCGGCAATTTAATCTTCAGAAATGCAGGTCCGACGAAGAGTTTTATTTTGTCTACCTGTTCAACGGCCTGATCCTGTTTCAATTTCTCATCAATATATTAGTATCCATCGGGTTATTCCCGGTGTTGGGCGTTCCCCTGCCTTTTGTCTCTTACGGTGGTTCTTCCCTGCTGGCCCTATTTGTCGGTGAAGCGTTGGTGTTCAGGGTAAAGATCAATCATTACCTGCCATAAACCTTTAGATTACACCGAACATTGACTTAGAATCATTTCACGTGCAAAAGTGCTACAGGTAAAAAAAAGCCGGGTTTATTATTGATAATTTTGATAAATGCAACTATAATAAGGATGATGAAAGATAAAAAGGAAATTTTGCAGGAAATCAAAGCGCTGCTGGTGGCCCATTTCGGCAGTGATATAAAAGATGTTATTCTATTTGGGTCGCGGGCAACCGGAAAGGCTCATAAAAATTCCGATTACGATGTGTTGATAATTCTGAATAGTAGCTATGACTGGAGATACAAGAGAAAGGTTGTTTCTGTTGTTTATGACATAGAGTTGGAATATGACATATTTATCGATATAAAAATCATTTCGGTTAACGAGTTGAATAACTCGATCAAGGGATTACATCCGCTCTATAACGATGCGATCCGGGAAGGAATCCACGTATGACGCTTACCGACGAAGATAGGGAAATCCTCATTAAGCACAGAACCAGCCAGGCTTACGAAGCGGTTGAGGATGCTCAATTTATGATCGATAGCGATAAGCTGAAGCTCGCTGTTAACAGGATATACTATGGTATGTTTTATGTTTTGAGCGCCCTGGCATTAAAATATAAATTCAAAACGTCCAAACATAAAGAGCTAATCGGTTGGTTTAATAAAACCTTTATTAAAGAGCGGTTAATCGACCGCAAATACGGGCCAATTAT
>JAGLQA010000579.1 GCA_023137075.1 Candidatus Aminicenantota bacterium | reverse complement strand
AGTAAATGTGGAGGAACGCTGCGCTAGCTCGCGTTCACCCGAATCACCCGCCTTATTTTGCGGATGATTGGGGACGGAAACCGTTTTGCCCTTATTTTGGTGGGAAGGCCGATCGTCTGAGAGGACTATCCTCAGTAAAACGGAGAAACGCTGCGCCTGCTCGCGTATACAAAGATGACGCAGTGCGTCTACCTTAATTCAATACCTTAGTTTGTATCGAATTCCCGAATTGCCCACCTTAGTTCGTGGCCAATTGGGACGGAAACTTAGTGGAGAATACCACCATTAATACAAATACCGTCCGAGAGGACTATCCTCAGTACTGCTTCATTCTGTCCTGGATTGCTTGTCCGGATAGGTCACGCAGGGGTGGGGTTCGTTGGGCCGGAAAGCGGGTCCGCTTTCCCTTAAAACCGTAGAGACGCAACATCTTGCGTCTCAATTGGCAGCAGGGCTTGATGAATCAAGAACCTACTATGATTTATTTCCTGATTTACCTCTGGGGAATGAAATGATTGTTTTTTCTTATAAAATTCGTGTAAATTAGTGGCCCTTAGCCCTCACTAATCGAAGTAATTATTTTTCTACTTTTCAAACTTGCCGTAACCGACATTGGTTTTGGCGCCAATGCCGATGTCCTGGAGAATTCGTTTGAAGAGTACCGATTTATTCTCTGCTGTTACTCTTCCATCCAAACTGTTGTGTAAAATAAATTGAAAGCGGAAGGTGACGCCGGGGAGCACTTTTAAAAATTGCAGGGGAACCGGATCTTTGAATTCATCGTTCTTATGGGGAGTGATAAAATCACTGCCTAAAAATTCCTCTTTTTTATCACCGGGCGAAACTATCACGGCATCGAAAAATATGTCCCTATCTTTAAAGGGTATGGGGATATATTTCGGATCCCCCTTTTCATTTTTTTCACCACTGTCTTTTTCTCCTTCAAATATTTGCCTTTCGAGTTCTTTTATCTCGTCTTCCGAATACTCGTTTTGCGAAATTTCTTTCAGCAAAAATCTTATATATTCGGGATGATCGAAGGCAGAACGCAGCACACCTTTGACGGATGAACCGGGGATAACGGGCAGACCGGTGGTGTGATCGAAGAAAAATCCCAGGGTGAATTCTCCTTTGCTGTGGGTCTCATGGGGTATGCCGCTGCCGGTAAAGAGACCGGGGTAGATAGTAGTAAGTTCAAAGTGCAGCAGGTTTCTCACCTGGTCGGGTAATTTCAGTAAATCCAACTCAGCCTTATAGTTTGACAAATCCTTGTCTATTATATTCTCATTTTTTCTATCAAAATGATCCGATAATTTTTTCTCTATTTGAACTTTTTCTTTT
Organism: Candidatus Aminicenantota bacterium; assembly: GCA_023137075.1. Classification (GTDB taxonomy): domain Bacteria; phylum Acidobacteriota; class Aminicenantia; order UBA2199; family UBA2199; genus JAGLQA01. The sequence goes on along the minus strand of JAGLQA010000579.1, from coordinate 236 downwards.
TCTCTTTCCGGATTGTTTTTTATCTCTTCCAACCTGGATTTGTCTCCCTCTATTCCTTTGAAATAATATTTACTGAAGAGCCAACCAATATTGGCTTTTTTGTGGTATTTATTATCTGTCCCTTTTTTTCTATCTTGATCCAGAGTATTCTTTTTATCAGTAGGGGGCCTGTAATGTTTTTGTGGACTATCGGTTTTTCCTCTTTGTGAGCCTAAATCTTTAAGGGAACCGATTTT
>JAGLQA010000578.1 GCA_023137075.1 Candidatus Aminicenantota bacterium | reverse complement strand
GCCGAGCGGATCGCGTCCTCTACCATGTAGGCGGGAATCCTGACGATCTTTTTATCCCGGTCTAGTACAGCGCCGCCCTCTTCAAAGAGGTCGAGGGCTTCTTCAAGTTCGACAAATATCCCGGTATATTCGAGAACTTCTAAGGTGGCCAGGTGGATATCCGCGACCTCATCATCGGTCAGGATATTGAGGCTCAATCCTGCGCTCAAGCTTCTTCCGGCAAAAAAATCAGGTTTCACCCTTTACCTCCTTGTTTTGTTTATCTTTTAATAATCATAAAATATTTATTCCATACTATACCTGGGGAATAGAAAGGGGGCTGTAACATGGGATGGGAAATTATAAACCGTTAAAGCGATTTACATAGGCAACTAACATTACCCGGTTATTGGAACGGACCGGTAAGAATTTTGTGTAATTGCTTATCATAATATGAATAGTACTCAAAAAATAAAAATAAGTCAAGCGCAGTTTACGAATTTTTTTAATGTGTCACCAGGAGATTCCCACTTTGATCGTAAAGGTTTCCATTTTTTCAAACATCGAGGAGTGTAAATGATATTTATACGCGGGCTCGATAATGATATGGCTTTTCTTTGAAACGGGGAATAGGATCGGCAGTTTAAAAACCGCCCTGGTTTCAATGATTCCTCTTGAATAATTACCTTCCGCTTCCTTTTTATTATAAAAAGATAGAGCCGTACATATACCGGCTGCCGGGAAAATACATATTTTTTTACCTATATTTACCCGTTGATATAGTAACAATTCCGGGTTTATTTCAGCCCTAAAATGCGTCTGGTCGGTTTGATCCGGGGTAGATGTGACATCCGAATAGATCGAACCCAAAAGGTTGAGGGTAAACTGAAACCCGAATCCTTTCCGGATGCGGGCCGTGTGCCGCCAGAAAGGACCGAAGGTAACGTAAGTCCCCTGCAAATATTGTTCGGGATCGTCTACCTTATAGTAATTTATCCCCCATCCCAATTCCGTCCTGACACTTGACCTGAAAACGTACCTGGCTCCTAAGCAATTCACCTCTTTTCCGGAAATACTTGAAATAACTTCAAAAACTTTCTTTCCGCCGCCTTTTTGATTCATTTCCCAACAGTAAACAGGGGAAAACAGGAGTAGAAGGACAAGAATAAATAAAACATTTTTTTTCATAGCAAACCTTTAGCAGAGTTCCGGGAAATTCCCGTTTCGTAATAGAGAATATTAGGGTAAATATTTAAAAAAGTCAATAAAAAAGTTATAATATAAATCCATGAAAAAAAATCTTGCCATTATACTTGCCGGCGGCTCGGGAATTAGGTTGAACAAAGAGACTCCCAAACAATTCATAAAGCTGGCAGGAAAGCCGGTCATAATACATACCATCGCAGAATTTGCAAACCATCCGGGTATTGACCATATATTCGTGGTGACCAACCCGGAATACATCGATCAAACCGTTACGCTGATCGAAGAAAACAATTTCGATAAAGTTAAGAAGGTATTAAAGGGGGGCAGGACCCGCCAGGAATCATCGTATACCGGGGTCATGGCGGCAGAAGACGATTATGAAAACGCTTTGATCCATGACGCGGTCAGACCCTTTGTGACGATAAGGTTGATCGATGAATTAATCTCGAAACTGAACCGCTTTGCGGCTGTTGTACCGGGAATTCCCTCAACCGATACCATATTAAAGATTAGTGAAGAGCAAATCGTGCAAGAGATCCCGGACAGGAATTTTCTCAAGCGGGCGCAAACTCCCCAGGCTTTCAAATTCCCGTTGATAAAAAAGGCCCATGACCTGGCCCTGAAAAATCATTTGAGTAATGTCGGCGATGACTGCTCCCTGGTCTTAGAATATAACCTCTGCGATATTTGTTTCGTGCCCGGAAGCCCGGAAAACATCAAAATCACCTACCCCCGGGACCTTATCCTGGCAGAGGAAATTGTAAAAAACAGGATGTAAAATACTGAAATCGGACAGGGGCAAGTCCTGCCTATAGACTCCTCAAGAAAATTTGTGGGTAAAACCAACATGGAAATACAC
>JAGLQA010000577.1 GCA_023137075.1 Candidatus Aminicenantota bacterium | reverse complement strand
TGGTAGAGGACGCGATCCGCTCGGCGCCCGCGAAAGTCGTGTTAGCCGGCAGGGACCCCAAACATGACCTGGTCTTAGAGAGCGCCCGCGTCCATTTCACCAATTTCAGCGAAGGTGTCATCGTGGTGGACCCCCATACTGATGAGCGTCGAACACCGCTGAAATCCGATTTGGAAGATGCGGCCCGGGTGATCGACTATTTAGAGGATGTGGATTTTTGTGAGAAAGCCTTAGGCGCTCAAGATGTCAACCAGGAAGTTGTACCGCTCCACAATGCGGAAGCTATCCTACCGAATACCACCAAGCACTGTGCCTTTGGTCCCGGAAACGGCAAACTATTGAGAAAAATTATCCGGATGGCCGCGGCCATAGTCGGCGGTGAAGAGAAGTTGAAAAAGCGCCCCATTGTTTCCTTTACCACCTGCCCGGTCAGCCCGCTGAAGTTGATTAAGGAGTGCTGCGAGATTATTATCGAGTCGGCCCGTTCCCGCATGGCCTGCAATATTCTTTCCATGGCCATGGCCGGCGGCACGTCCCCCGTTACCCTGGCCGGCACGCTGGTCACCCACAACGCGGAACTTTTAGGCGGTATTACCCTGCACCAATTGGCAGGCAGGGGCGCGCCGGTCATTTACGGCAGTTCCACCACGGCCATGGATTTGCGCCTGGGGACTGCCTCTATCGGTACTCCCGAAGCGGCTTTGCTAAGTGGGGCGGTGGCCCGTATGGCCAGGCACTATAAAGTGCCCAGCTATGTGGGCGGCACATAGGGGGACTGTAAAGTGAGCGATGCCCAGGTTGGTCATGAAAAAACTCTCACAGGCCTTATACCGGCATTGGCAGGCGCCAATATGATATACGGTCTGGGAATGCTTGAGAGTGGAATCACTTTTGATTATGGCCAATTGGTATTGGATTGTGAGTTTGCCCGGATGATCAAACATACGGTCAAAGGTTTTGTCGTAAACGACTATACCCTGGCTAAAGATGTAATCAAGGAAGTCGGGCCCTTCGGCAACTTTCTCACCCATAAGCATACCTTAGAAGGCATGAGGTCCCAGTCGCAGGTGGAATTGATCGACCGGACGATGCGCGAAGAGTGGTTGGCTAAAGGCGCGGCACCTATCCGGGAAAAGGCGATGCAAAAAGTAAGGCATATCCTGAAGACCCACCAACCGGAGCCACTGCCCGATGATGTACGGGCACAAATACGCGCTATTGTCGAAGAAGCAGAAAAAGAAACAAAAAAATAAAAGTTTTGTGGGGGTCCAGGGGGCGGTTTTTCAAAAAAGCCCCCTGGCCGCCGGAGGCAATAATATGAGTGATAAAATTTTTATCAGGATGGGCGACGGCGAGCGAGTGAAGCTGTCTACCGCCGAGATTAAAGAGGACATTTCAGTCGGAACGATGGACGCGGCCCGCCGGGGGCGAATCCCCGAGATGACCCCGGAAGAGCAGGAGCAGCTCTTTGAAATTTTGGCCGATCCGGCCCGGGTGGTCGGTGTCTCACCCGGGGAAGAGGTTATTGTTACCGATGACGGTTGCTCCATGAGTTTTTATTCCGGCCAGGATGGAGGCGGAGTCGGCATTCCCATGAGCCGCCTGCAGGCCATCCTCACCTATGAGCGTGCCTGCGGCGCCGATACCACTTCCATGGGCCACAGCGATTACAGTTACAAACCGGTGAAACCCATTATTAATTTCGAGATGAACGAGTATTACACCTGCTCCATGATGACGACTGTCCCCTTTTTTTACGGTGCCCAACCCAATATGGGACTCTATTTCCAGCCCGATGGCCCCTGTCCCGACCCGGCCGAGCTCCTACTTACCGGGAAGATCAAAGAAGCCAGACAATCCCAGGAAGAAGCCTGCGCTCACCTGAGAAAAGACCTGGTATTCGTCGGCAAGAAATTGGCCGGTGTCGGCTGTGAAGGTCTGAATTTTGATACCTGCGGCTCGGCCGGAGACGCGGATTTTTTAGCTGCCCTGTTAGCCCTGAGGGAATTGCGCCGGGAAATACCACAGATGCCCGTTATAATGGGCAGTTCAGGGGAATTTGTCATCGGCATGCATGGCGAAGTTACCTTTGACGGTCAGCGGTTGGCCGGCATGTATCCCCACGAACAGGTAAAGGTAGTGGAAGCAGCCGGCGCCGGCATCTATGGTATGGCAGTCAACACCAACACCGGCAAATCCACAGCCTGGAACCTGTCCAGGGCCGTGACCTTTTGTAAGGCAGCCGTGGAAGCGGCGCAAATCCCGGTGCATGTCAATGTAGGTATGGGAGTCGGTGGTGTGCCCATGATGGAGCAGCCCCCCATTGACAGCGTATCGCGGGTATCGAAATCCTTAGTGCAAATCGGCAAGGCGGACGGTTTGTAGATAGGCGTGGGCGACCCCTTCGGGATGCACCTTGCCCATATAATGTCTTCAGGAATGGGAGGTCTGCGAACCGCCGGAGATCTGGTAGGTTGGATGCAGATTGTCCGCAAGATGAAGATAAATGAGGCAAAACAGTACGTGGCGAAAAAATTGGGAGTCGATGTCATCGACCTGACCAATGAGGAAGTGATACGCTCCGTCAGGGAGGACCTGGGGATCGGCGTTGTCACTTCGGTGGCAGGCAGTCCCAAAGGCATCCGCGCGAAGATCAAGATTGCCGAGTTGTTGGACATTCACATCAACTCGGTCGATTTATTCCTGTCACAGGTGAGATAGATATTGTTATTAACAGGAGGAAATAAGAAAATGAGTGATGAAATATTTGCGGCCGCCATTGAAGCGATTGAAAAAGGTGACGCCGAGAAAGCGGCGGAGATTGTCCGCCTGGGATTGGACCGGGGTATAGACGGCATGGAATTGCTCAATAAAGGATTTGTCCCCGGAATTAACAAAGTCGGCGATCTTTTTGGAGAAGGGCGGCTGTTCCTGCCCGAACTGATGATGTCGGCCACAGCCATGCAGAAGGTAACCGATTTGCTCAATGCCGGTTTCCCCGAAGGCAAAATGAAAACCCGCGGCAAAGTTCTCTTAGGCACTGTCGAAGGTGATCTGCATGACATCGGGAAAACCATTGTGGCAGCTTTGTTTAAGGCCAATGGATTCGAAGTTTTGGACTTAGGCCGGGATGTGTCCGTGAAGCGATTTATCGAAGAAGCGGAGAATTTCGGCGCGGATATCATCGGCACCAGTGCACTTTTGACCACCACCATGACGGTGCAAAAAGAATTACAGGAAGAATTAAAAAGATCGGGTTTGAAAGACAAGTACAAAACCATGGTAGGCGGAGCGCCGGTGACCCGGCGTTGGGCAGACCGCATCGGGGCCGATGCCTATGCGGAGGATGCCGGAGAAGGTGTCAGGAAAGCCCTGGAGTTACTAAAAAAATAAGTCATGGGAACAGTAAAGGAAGATAACAGGAGGCATGAAAAATGGATATTTTTAAGCAGATTTCCGATTCCCTGAACCAGGGTGAAGCGGAAAAAGCAGCGGAATTTACAGAACAAGCGATTGCGCAAAAAATAGCAGCCAAAACCATACTCGACCAGGGATTGATTGCAGGTATGAATATTATCGCAAAAAAATTCAAGGAACACCAGGTATTTCTTCCTGAGGTTCTTCTGGCAGCCCGGGCCATGCATGCCGGCCTGGAAAAATTGAAACCACTGCTGATACGGGAAGGCGTTCCCATTAAAGGGAAAGTCGTACTGGGCACGGTTCAGGGAGATCTTCACGATATCGGCAAAAACCTGGTCGGCATTTTGCTCCAGGGAGCCGGGTACGAAGTCATCGATATCGGCCATGATGCGCCCCCGGCACGATTTGTCGAAACCGCGAAAAAGGAAGGCGCCGGGGTAATCGCCATGTCGGCGCTGCTGACGACAACCATGCCCATGATGAAGCAGGCAATCGCACTGCTCCGGGAAGATAATCCCGGCGGCAGTATAAAAACGTTAATAGGCGGAGCCCCGGTTTCGCAGGAATATGCCGAAAAGATCGGAGCCGATGCCTATGGCTTTGACGGCACCAGCGCTGTCGAATGCGTGGCAGGGTTAACCGAAGGAGGAAAAAAATGAAGAATTTTTTAGACCGTATTCAAAACGGTGAGGTACTGGCAGCCGACGGCGCCATGGGTTCATTATTGATGGCATGGGCAGGCGACCTGGTCAAAGGCAGTTGTCCCGAAGCGGTCAATCTCTCCCGGCCCGAGATTCTGGAAAAAATAGCAAAACTCTACCTCGATGCCGGTGCGGATATTATCCAGACCAATACTTTCGGTGGTTCGCCTTTGAAGCTTTCCGACTATAAAATGGATGAAAAAACGGAAGAAATCAACCGGGCTGCTGTACAGGCTGTCCGGAAGGTTATCGGAAAAGAAGCCTATCTGTCCGCCTCTGTCGGGCCTTCGGGCAAACTCTTAAAGCCCTTAGGTCCCGTAAGTGAAGACGAAATGTTCGATAATTTTCACCGGCAGGTGAAAGTGTTAATCGATCAAGAAGTGGACATCCTGTGTATCGAAACCATGACCGATATAAAGGAGGCCGTACTTGCCGTCAAAGCGGTCAGGGATATTTCCAAAACCATCCCGGTCATGTCTACCATGACCTACAACCCGTCTCCCCGCGGATTTTTTACGATTATGGGTGTTACTGTTGAGAAGGCGGCGGCGGAAGCGGAAGCGGCAGGAGCCGATATTGTCGGTTCCAATTGCGGCAACGGCATTGAGAATATGGTAAAAATTGCCCGGGAGTACCGGAGATACAGCAAACTTCCGCTTATTATCCAGGCCAATGCCGGGCTGCCGGAATTAAAGGATGATAAACCCTTTTATCCCGAAACCCCGGAGTTCATGGCGAGCAAAGTGAAGGACATGATAGATGCCGGAGTCGTGATTGTGGGAGGCTGCTGCGGCACCACTCCCGACCACATCCGGGCCTTCCGCCAGACCATAGATAAGTTAGTGAGTTAGTAAGTCAGGGGATTGAAAAACAAACTCATCAACATCTCAACCCATTCATATCTATAGGAGGCCGCAAATCACATATATTTTGTGGTGGTAATCCGTTTAATCTCGTTGATAAGCCCGGCTGGATCCGGCTCGTCGGGCCGGGGGATCTCATCGTTAAACCGGTCCGCCTGGTCCAGGGCGTTTTTTAGATCAGGTAAATCGCGAAACTCGATCACGCCTTTCAAGTTGTAATAGGAACGGGCGGAATTCGTGTTGGTGAGTACCGGGATTCCGGCCAGGAGCATCTCCCCGATCCGGGTCAACGCGCCTCCGCCATCTTCCTGGTAACACAGGCAGGCCTTGACGCCGGCCAATTTTTTGTCCAATTCATTGTTGGAGAGCGGGCCTAAAAATTCGATTCCCGGGTAAGATTTTATGTTTTTGAAGTGAATGTCGGTCTCGTATCCTGCGATTAAGAGCTTTACGGCCGGCCGCTCCAGGTTATTGGCCTGCCAATATTCGATGGCTTTACGCATACCTTTCCGGGTGGCAATATTGCCGGCATTTCCCAATAATATAATATTCTTTTTTTTGTGGTTCCGTCTGCGGCCGCGAATCGCCAACAGGCGGTCCCGCACCGTCTGCGGCGGGAAATAGGGAAAATAAAATGTCCGTATGTTAAAACAGTTTAAAAGCCAGGCGTCTTCCCGGGATATGGTGACTGCCAGGTCGCATAATGCCAGTGTGTCGATCTCTGAGGCGAAAATTTCCTTTTGATTTTTTAAGGAAACCTGGCCGTAAGAGAGCGACTCGATGTTCTGGCAGGAGGCAATGACCGGGATGCCGAGTTTTTTCAGTTTCCGCACCAGTGGTTTGAAGTAAATGGGGTCTTCAACCACTGCCAGGTCACATTCGCTTAGATTCGGTCCTTTTTTTATCCAATTCCGGGCGATGGCCCTGAGCCGGTAAAGGGCAACTCTACGATCCGGGCTCCACAATTTATATTCACCGCCGGTCACGAAATGTTGATTGCAATATACGCGGAATTTTGAATGTATCTTCCGGTGGGTCTTCCGGTCGCTTATAACGGCGGTGATGAATTCGCAGGGACCTAATGCCCGGAGCGCCTCAAAAACCTGGTGTGTCCGCCTGCGGCCCCCGCCGCCGGAATCGATGAAGGGCTTTGAACGGCTGAAATATAAACATTTATTCAATCTCATTTTTTTTCTTAAATTGTTTTTCCTTACGGCCGCTCGATCTTTCTAAGTGGCGGAAAAGCAGGCCGGGGAATTTTTTCCGGTCAAAAGGCCCGTATTTTTTATCAAAATTTGTCAGGATTCGTCCGCATTCATCCCGGTTGTGCCGGGCATAATC
>JAGLQA010000576.1 GCA_023137075.1 Candidatus Aminicenantota bacterium | reverse complement strand
TTACCCGAGCCCGAGATCATTTCCGAAAACGAATACGCAGCGCCTCGGGATGATATAGAGGATCAACTGGTAAAAATATGGTCTACGATATTGCTTGCAGATAGCACTTCTATTGGGATAGATGATAATTTTTTCATGTTAGGTGGTCATTCTTTAAAGGCGACCGTAATTCTCTCAAAGGTGCACAAAATTTTTAATATTAAAGTAACGTTGAACGAATTCTTTAAAATGCCCTATATCAGGTTACTGGCCGAATATATCAAAAGTTCGCAGACGGAAGAATATAGGGCAGTCGAACCTGTGGAAAAGAAAGAGTATTGGCCCCTCTCCTCAGCTCAAAAAAGGTTATTCATCTTACAGCAATTGGAGCCGGAAAACACGAATTATAATATATATGCGGTGTTAAAGCTGGGGGGAAAACTCGACAAATCGAGAATGGGGGAGAGCCTCCGGAAATTGATCCGCAGGCATGAGAGTCTGCGAACCTCCTTTGAACGGATAGCGGAACAACCGGTGCAGAGAATCCTCCATCCCAAGGCAATCGGTTTCAAGATCGAATATCAAGAAACGGAAAATATTCAGGAGGCAATTGATCGCTTCATCCGTCCTTTCGATTTATCGCAGTACCCCCTGTTACGGGTGGGTTTAATCAAAGGGGAAGAAGAGGGCTGTATTCTTATGGTAGACATGCATCACATCATAAGCGACGGTACTTCTGTAGAATTGTTTAAAAGGGAGTTTATGGAAATCTACGCGGGCAAGGAACTGCCCCCCTTAAATATTCAGTACAAGGATTATTCCGAATGGCAAAATAGTGATATGGAGAAGGAAAGAATCGGAAGACAGGAATATTACTGGATGAAACAGTTTGCCGGAGGCGTTCCCGTACTTGAACTGGTCTATGATTTTCCCCGGCCTTCGCTAAAAAATTATGAGGGCAGTACGCTCTGTTTCGAGTTTAACCGGGAAGAAACAGCGGCTTTGCAGCGAATGGCCTTAGACTCAAGTGTCACCCTATACACGCTTTTGCTTGCCCTCTTTTATATCTTTTTAGGAAAAATAAGCGGTCAGGAAGATATCGTTGTCGGCACCACCACGGCCGGCCGCCTGCATGGGGACTTAGCGCCGCTGATCGGGATGTTTGTCAACACCCTGGGTTTACGGAATTATCCCCGGAAAGATAAAATTTTTAGTGAGTTTTTACAAGAAGTCTACGATCGGACATTAGAGGCCTTTGAAAACCAGGATTATCCCTTTGAAGACCTGGTGGAGAAGCTGGATTTGTACCGGGATGTCAGCCGCAGTCCATTGTTTGACGTGATGTTTTCGCTGCAAAACATGGAAATAACCGAGATAAGTATCCCCGGGTTGAAGCTGACTCCCTATGAATATGAGAACCAAACCGCGAAATTCGACCTGCTTTTAATGGCGTTCGAAGTATCGGGCAGGCTGGAATTTACTCTGGAATACTGCACGAAACTATTTAAAAAAAGTACGATCGAACGATTTATCGGGTATTTTAAAGATTTAACCACCGCGGTATTGGAAGATGTAGATATTAAATTGCTCAACATAAATGTTACCAGCCATTTGGTAGTCCCAAAATCCGGCGCTGCTCAAGAAG
>JAGLQA010000575.1 GCA_023137075.1 Candidatus Aminicenantota bacterium | reverse complement strand
GCCCACAATTTTTTTTATAGAACCTAACAGTTAAAGGTTACCCTGCAAAGATCATAAATGATAGATAAACCTTTGAACCGGGATTCATAGTTCATATTTGTTCCGGTTCGATTTCGATCAATGCCGCGTCGCTCTCCACCGTTTGCCCGGCGGCCACATGAATCGTTTTAACCACGCCACTATTGCGGCACTGGATCTCATTCTCCATCTTCATGGCTTCGATAATAATTATACCGGCGCCGGATTTGACCGTTTCGCCCTCTTTAACAAGAACTTTTACCACTTTGCCGGGCATGGACGTTTTAATGATCTCAGTCCCGGATATATCTAAATCCGACCTTATCCGCCGCATCCTCATCTTCCGTTCATCTAAAACCTTGATGTTAAAATTTTGGCTTCGGAAATTCAACTCCACATTTTCTTTATCTAATGTGAAATAGATGTCGTGTGAGGTATTGTCGATCAGGATAGAGAACCAACCGGAAGAACAATGACGGGCATCTACTTCATGGGGCTGTCCGTCTACTATAACGTGAAATTGGTGGGGCCCCTGACGGGTGATTTCTACTTCCCGCTCTTTATCGTTTAATATTGCGGTGTATTTCATAGTCCCATACTCCGTTTCCGGCCACAAAGCTTCCATGCGGATGTGTGTTCAGGCTGCCCCTGCTGCCGGCCGGCTGTTTGCTGCTCGCTGCGCAAAAAACTAAGTATCACTGCCGCGGCTAAAGCGATGGAGTCATTGTGCTTGCTGCCCGAATCGCTTAATTGATCCTGGTAGTTGGCGATAAAGTGGGTATGGTAATCACCGGATGCGAATTGGGGATGGGAGATGATTTTGCGCAGGTATGAGATATTTGTGTGTATTCCCAACAGGTAATACTCTTCCAATGCTCGCAGCATGCGGTTGATGGCCTGCTCCCGGTTCTCTCCATAGGTGACCAATTTTGATATCATCGGGTCGTATTCCATGGGGATGATGTATCCGGAATAGACACCGGAATCATTGCGCACGCCCGGTCCCCCGGGATTGGTTAACGCTTTGATCAGGCCGGGAGAGGGGAGAAAATTGTTGGCCGGATCCTCCGCGTAAATCCGGCACTCCAGGGCCGCGCCGCGCCGGGGAATGGTTTCGTGAATCAAAGGTTCACCTTCGGCGATGCGGATCTGCTGCTCCACTAAGTCCACCCCGGTAATCATTTCCGTAATGGGATGTTCCACCTGGAGGCGGGTATTCATCTCTAAGAAATAGAAGTTCCGGTCTTTGTCCACTAAGAATTCCACTGTCCCGGCATTGACGTAGCCGCAGACCCGGGCTGCTTCGACCGCTACTTCACCCATCTTCCGGCGCATGTTTTCGTCTAAAACAGGGGAGGGCGTCTCCTCGATGATTTTCTGGTGTCGTCTCTGGATGGAACACTCCCGCTCATAGAGGTGGATGACATGGCCATGGCTGTCGGCCAGAACCTGGAACTCAACATGCCGGGGTTTTTCTAAGTATTTCTCAAGGTAAACGCGCGGGTCGCCGAAGGCCGATTGGGCTTCACGACGGCAGGCCTCGAAAGCGGGTTTCAGGTTTTCCGGTTTTTCCACCAAACGCATGCCTTTTCCGCCGCCGCCGGCAGAAGCTTTGAGCAGCACCGGGTAACCGGTTTTATCCGCTTCCGCTTGAGCCGATTCGGTATTTTCGATCGGTTCGCTGCCCGGTACTACCGGTACACCGGCTTTAAGCATGATTTCGCGGGCTTTTGTTTTTAAACCCATGGCTTCGATTGCTTCGGGGGGCGGCCCGATAAAGGTGATTCCCCGTTCCCGGCAGTTTTTTACAAACCCGGCGTTTTCGCTCAAGAACCCATACCCGGGATGAATGGCGTCCGCACCGCTCTTTTTTGCGATGGCAAATATCTTCTCCTGGTTTAAGTAGGTTTCCTGGGGAAGTGAACCGTTTAAGGGAAAGGCCTCATCCGCGTAGCGTACGTGCAGGGCATACCGGTCGGGATCCGAGAAAACAGCTACCGTCGGGATGTTAAGCTCCCGGCAGGTGCGCTGGATGCGTACCGCTATCTCACCGCGGTTGGGTATCAAAATTTTTTTTAACTTTTTTTTGCTCATTTTTAAAGAGGAATGTTGCCATGTTTTTTGGGCGGGTTTTCCTGCCGCTTATTCCGCAGCATTTCTAAGGACTCGATAATGTGCTTGCGTGTGTTTTCCGGGAAGATAACCGCATCGATATAACCGATTTCCGCCGCTTTGTAAGGATTGGCAAAGGTCTCACGGTATTCCTGTATAAGTTCCCGTCGTCTCTTTTCCGGGTCTTCCGCTTTGGCGATTTCATTGCGGAATATAATATTGACCGCTCCGTCGGAACCCATTACCGCGATCTCGGCGGCGGGGTAAGCTAAGTTGATATCCCCGCGAATGTTTTTGGAAGCCATTACGTCAAAGGCTCCGCCATAGGCTTTGCGGGTTATTATGGTGACTTTGGGAACGGTGGATTCGCAGTAGGCATAAAGCAGCTTGGCGCCGTGGGCAATGATGCCGCCGTATTCCTGGTCGATGCCGGGTAAAAAACCGGGCACATCCTCGAAGGTTATAATGGGGATATTAAAACAATCGCAAAACCGGACAAAGCGGGCTCCCTTTTTGGAAGAGTGGATGTCTAAGCAGCCGGCCAGGTGCGCCGGTTGGTTGCCCACAATCCCCACCGGGTGACCGTTCATGCGTGCGAATCCGACGACGATATTGGGCGCGTAGTGTTCATGGATTTCAAAGAAATATTTATCGTCTGCCACTAAACGAATGATATCTTTGATATCATAGGGCTTGTTGGGATTGATGGGCACGATAGTTTTTAATGCCTCTTCCTGACGGTCAATGGGGTCTTCGGTGGGGAGGTGGGGCGGGTCTTCCATATTATTCGAGGGCAGGAAACTGAATAGTTCCCGGACAATGGAAAGCCCCTGTTCTTCGTTTTTCGCCGTCAGATGGGCCACACCGCTCTTCGTGGCATGACTCATGGCCCCTCCCAATTCTTCCTTGGTCACTTTTTCATGGGTTACGGTTTCGATGACATCGGGACCGGTAATGAACATATAGGAAGTCTTCTCGATCATTAAAATGAAATCGGTGATTGCTGGAGAATAGACCGCGCCCCCGGCACAGGGACCCATAATGACCGATATCTGGGGTACTACTCCCGACGTAAGGGTGTTACGCAAGAAAATATCGGCGTACCCGGCCAGGCTGACTACCCCTTCTTGAATCCTGGCTCCGCCCGAATCGTTCAGACCGATTACCGGTGCGCCGTTTTGTACGGCCAGATCCGTGATTTTGCAGATTTTCTCGGCATAGGCGCCGCTGAGGGAACCGCCGAAAACCGTAAAATCCTGGGCAAAAACAAAGACCTTACGACCCTCGATCTTGCCGTACCCGGTGATTACACCGTCCCCGGGAATCTTCTTCTTCTCCATGCCGAAATCGCTGCAGCGGTGGGTCTTTAGTTTATCCAATTCGACGAAGGTATTGGGGTCTAATAGTAGGTCGATACGCTCCCGGGCTGTAAACTTACCGGCAGCGTGCTGTTTTTCGATCTTATCACGGCCGCCTGCCATTTCCGCCAATTGTTCCATTTCTTGCAGGCGTTTCCGCGCTTTCTCATGTCCTTCAAGATTTTCGTCACTCATATACAACCTCCGTAAAACCTTTACTTAAAGGGATTACTCGCCTCGTTTGTAGACAATGGCTACAACGGTTTTGTCATCGCCGCCCATATTGATGGCTAAGGCATAGGGACGGTCTGCCGGGATTTCGACCTGGGCGTCTCCGGCTTTGCCGGTTAATTGTTCCCAGACCGTGACGGCCTGGTGCACACCGGTACCGCCGGTGGGATGTCCCCAACCGATCAGTCCGCCGGTGGTGTTGAAGGGGATTTTACCGCCCCGGTCCGTATGACCCTGGGCCACAAAATCCGCTCCTTCGCCCGGTTTTGCCAGGCCGATGGCTTCGGTTGCCAGCAGTCCGGCAATGGTGAAACAATCGTGGGTTTCGATCGTGCCTAAGTCATTTGGGGTGATACCGGCGCTTTCAAGGGCCTCTGCCGCGGCACGTTTTGTCGTTTCCAGTACGGTCAGGTCTTCAGGAGCGATTGAAATATCAGCCTCTACCTGGCCCCAACCCACAATCTCTACAGCCTCGTTTTTCGGGATACCGCATCGCTGCAGCCCGTCTTCCGAGAGAATGGCAAGGGCCGAGGCCGCGTCAGATACTTTGGAACAATCAAAAACTGTCAGGTTATCGACAAAAGCTTTGGGATTGGGCTCCGTGTTAAAAGCCAGGGCTTCCGGGTCTTCCGTGGTATTGTGGTATTCCTGGGCAGTGGGGCACAGCCGGGCATTCTTAATGGCATTGCCGTACCAACGCGCCATACCCCTGCGGGCTTTTTCCCGGCCGATTTTCTGATAATAGGCGCCGGCCCGGTCGCTGAATTTGCCGGGAAAAAAGAAGGCATGCCCGGTTTTCCGTTCCTGGAACCAACCGGCTCCGGCCAGTATGTCGGCGCCGTAAATCGCTTTTACCGTGTTCTGGACTTCAAAACCGACAGTCAGCGCCACGTCTGCGGTTTCGGCCAGTACCGATTTCATCCCGGCAATCAAGGCCAGGCCGCCGGAGGCGCAGGCCCCTTCGGTGCTGATGCAGGGTTTCCACAGCAAGCCCGGGTCTATCATGGGGATGAAAGCCGGCAGGTTAGCCTGTTTGTTAAACCTGGGAGCCATGAAGTTGCCGACAACACCTTCATCCACGTTCTGTGAGCCGCCGATCAACTTCAAGGTTGCCTGACCGGCTTCTTTGATATAGTGTTCTATTCCGGGGCGTGGTTTTTTGGGGTGGAATTCTTTACGCCCGGTTCCTAAAGAAATGGTGTTGTAACCTGCTGCAATGTATACTTTACGTCTCAATTTTTTCATTTTGTCACCTCTTTGGTATCTACTTTTTGTCGCATTTGCCCAATTGCCTAATTGAAATAGTCGTTAATCGGTCCATAAGCATGGAAAAAACCGGTTAAAAGGACGGTGTTAACATCCTCTTCACAGCGGGCCACATTATCGGCTAGCAATTTCTTGCCGATCTCCCGGGAGCGTTGACCGTAGCGTCTGGCCAGTTTAGCTCCTTCCGTTTCCATAGTGTTGATTTCTTTAAAGGATTTTCCCAGTATCTCATTCTTTTCGGGGTTGCCGATTACAGTCCTCCAGGGCAGGACGGGTTGGGGAAGGGGACCTAATTTCTCGTCGCATTTTTTTTGGAATTCCGAAATCACGACATATTCCTTCTTATCGGGATCATAGACTCCGGTGGGACGTCCTTTTTCATATTTCAGAAAGCCGTCTTTTTGTGACGCGTCGGTATATTGTCCGCCTTTCACACCCAGGGAGATCATCCGGTCTAAAAGGTTGCTGTGGAGGTCTTCATCTTTCACGTGGGGATTCATGACACTCATGATAAACCGGCATACATCGATGCCCACGTAATCGATCAATTGAAAGATACCCATAGGGCGAATCAGGAAATCCTGGCTGACCTTATTCATCATATAAACGGCTTCGTATAGGGGCATATCTTTGGACAACCGTTCCGCTTCCGCTATACCGTGGAGCGCATCGCGCATAAAATGTCCGTTGCCGATAAAACCGGCAAAATCATTGGAAGGGACGATCTTTTTTTTCAGGTTTTTCGCAAAGGTGTGGGCGAACTCCACAATTTCCTTGAGGGTGTTTTTCGCTTCGATCAATTCCACCAATTTCTGAACTGCCGGGGGATTGTAAAAATGAACGCCTAAAATTCGACCACCTAAACCGGCCTGCTCATCCAATTGATGAATCGGGATGGAGGAGGTGTTGGTAAATACCCAGGGTTTTTTAGAGTTGTTTTTATCTATCCGGGACAGTAGTTTGACTTTCAGTTCGGGATTTTCAATGATTGCCTCAAAAACCAGGTTGGATTCATAAGCTGCTTCCAATCGCGTGGTGGGACGGACGACACGCATGACATCGAAAATATACTGGTCGATAATGTCGAAATTTTCGATTAAATCGCCCCGGTCTTCGTACACCTTGCGTAAGATGACCGTCTTTTTTTCCGCGATTTTCCTGACCTGGTCGCGGAGAAATTTCATGAGCCCGGAAAGCGCCTCATCCGACACATCAACCGCGTTTAACACGAACTTCCGGTCTTTGTTTTCCGGTTTCAGGCTGAGGTCGGCCATTTCTACGGCAGTCAGCAGCAAAATGCCGCTGCCCATTTTTCCAGCGGCGCCAAGCACCGTTACATTTTCCAATCTTTCTGCATATTCCATTCGTTTAGCCTCCTTTTCTCTTTTCTTACCAATTCGGTTTGCGTTTTTCTAAGAATGCTTTCATTCCTTCCCTGCCTTCATTTCCAAACAGAGAGCCGAACTCTTCGGATTCGATGGCGCTGCCCTTTTCGAAATCCGTTTCAATTCCCCGGCGCACACATTTTTTTACTTTTTGCACCGCTTTTGGCCCTTTGGCTGCAATGGCCTTTGCAAATCCGAAGACGGTGGGCATAAGTTTTTCCGGCTCCACCACTCTCTGTACCAATCCCATGCGCAGCGCTTCCTCGGCACCGATCATCTCGGTGGTGAGGAGCAGGAAGAGGGCGTTCCCGGAGCCAATTAGCCGAGGCAGCCGTTGTGTGCCCGCGTAACCCGGGGTCAGGCCGAGGGTTACTTCGGGTTGACCGAATTTGGCCTTTGAACTGGCAATGCGAAAATCGCAGCCCAGGGCTAATTCCAGGCCGCCGCCTAAAGCAAAGCCGTTGATGGCGGCGATTACCGGTTTCTCACATTGTTCTAAGCCGCGGAAAGTATTCTGGCCTAACCTGGAGAATTCGGAACCCTGGGACTGTGTCATGTCCGTCATTTCTTTTATATCGGCACCGGCCACGAACGCTTTGCCCTCGCCGGTAATTACTATTACTTTGACATCATCACGGGCGGTAAGCTCCGCAACCATCTGATCCATTTCATTAAAGAACCTGGTATTCAAGGCATTCAGGTCTTTGGGGCGGCTGATAGTTACGGCAGCGATGTTTTCCTTAACATCCAGTTTTAAAATTTTATATTCCATTGTAACTACTCCATAAAGATATTTTTTTATAAGATTTATTTACCTCAGTTTTTATAAGTCTAATCATAGACAAAAAGTGAAATAATGTCAAATAAATAATTAACGTGGAACTGACCGGGTGCTTTATCTTTTTCTTGTTTCTGATACTTA
Organism: Candidatus Aminicenantota bacterium; assembly: GCA_023137075.1. Classification (GTDB taxonomy): domain Bacteria; phylum Acidobacteriota; class Aminicenantia; order UBA2199; family UBA2199; genus JAGLQA01. The sequence goes on along the minus strand of JAGLQA010000575.1, from coordinate 3,513 downwards.
AAATTAAATCGTGAATATAGTTAACCTGTCCCACTTATTTCTTCTGAAAATTTAATGATTGGTGTGTTTTTTTAATAAACCGGTTTTTTCCAGGATGGCAGCTTTCTTGTCAGCCGGAATTTTAGCAGTTTCTAACCAAGATGTGATCTCATCGTGCGACCAGGTGGAGGTGAAATCTTCTTGTAAAATTTCGTCGAATTTTTCTTCGCAAGCCGATGTATCCATATCGAGCATGCTGCGGGCAATATATTCAAAATAAAGGCGATAGGCCCTGTCATCGGTATCCAGAGTCAGCCTTAAGGTTTTTTCAATTATTTTTAAAACAGCCTGGAAATGGTTTGTAATAATCAATAATTGGGCTATTACCAGGTATGCCGTGGGTTGACCGGGAGCTAACTCGATGGCCCGTTTATAGTCATTTAACGCTTTATTGTATTCTTTGAGGGCATCATAGGTATTTCCCCGGTTGTAGTAAATACTCGCGTCTTCCGAATCTAACTCGATGGCCCGGTTGTAGTCCGCAATCGCTTTCCGGTATTCGCCTTTAAAAAAATAAATGGTTCCCCTGTTGTTATTAGCATCGGTGTCATCAGGGTCTAACTCGATGGCCCGGTTGTAGTCGGAGAGTGCGTTATCATACTCTTCGAGGGCGTCATAGGTATTTCCCCGGTTGTAATATAAGCTGGCATCTTCGGGTTCTAAATCGATGGCCAAACTATAGTCTAAGAGGGCTTTTTTATATTTTCTCCTGGAATGGAATATCGTTCCCCGGCTGCTGAAAAGATCGGCATCTTGAGGGTCTAACTCGATGGCCCGGTTGAAATCGGTCAGGGCCCTGTCATACTCTTCAAGAGAATCGTAGATATTACCACGGGTGTGATATAATCCGGCATCCTGCGAATCTGATTCGATGGCCAGGCTGATCTCCGCAAGCTCCTTTTCATGTTCCTTTTTCGTTTCGTAACTAATACCCCGGCTGTCTTCGACAGCCGCATATTCGGGGTTTAGCTCCACGGCACCTTCGTAATCCGAAAGTGCTTTTTTATGCTCTCCTAAGGCATGATAGATGTCACCCCGGTAACAAAAAACCTTCCAGGCTTGCGGATTCAATTCCAGGGCCCGGTGGTAGTCGCTAAGGGCATTATCATATTCTTCTCCGGCCTGGTAAATTCTGCCCCGGGTTATATAAACTTCGGCGGTTTCTAAGTCGAGTTCGATGGCCAGGCTGAAGTCCACCAGGGCTTTTTCATGTTCGCCTTGTTCAAAATAAATATTCCCGCGGCTGTTGTAAATCAGTGCATTTTCCGGGTCTATTTCTAAGGCCCGGTTATAATCTTTAAGGGCATTCTCATGCTCGCCCTGCGCGTGATGAATTATGCCGCGATAGAAATAGGTTTCCGCACCTGTTATGCCTAATTCGATGGCCTGGTTGTAGTCGTTTAGTGCTTTTCCAAATTCTCTTCCGGCTGCGTAGGTATTTCCGCGACTGCTGAAGGCTTTTGCTTCCTGCGGGTTCAATTCGATGATCCGGTTATAATCTGCCATCGCTTTATCATATTCTTCCCTGGCCTGAAATATATTGCCGCGTAACCATAACACATCGGTGTATTCGGGATCGATCCGGAGCGCCCTGTTTAAATAATCGAAAGCAGTTGAATACTGTTTCATTTCAAAATAGCGACCTGCCATTATTTTTAACATTTGTATTATCTTAATCTTTATTTTATTGGATTTTCCGATCAAATCCAGGGATATATCGAGCATTTTAACTGCCTTCTCATATTCTCCCGATCTGAAATAGATTTCCGCCCATTTAAAATACAACAATTGCACCTCTATTGATGTAAAGGTTCTTTTGTAATTTCCGAGAGCCACCAATAATTCTATCTCGCTCTTACCGGGAGCGGGGGTAAAATCCTTCCCGTTAAATTTATTGTTAAGGAACCCGGTCACCAGCGTGTCGACATTTTTTTTTTGCTCGGGAGTTAAGAGGGGATCGAATTCAAATAGGATTTTATTAAGCCTGGGTATAACTTCGCGTTTAAATTCGAGCAGCCCTAAGAAATATTTATTGATAGTCGTGATTGCTTCTCCAGTGTCCCACCACATGAGCGCGTTTAAATAATCAAAAAAGCTGACCAGGAAATTCTCGTTTGAATAGAGTCCCTCTAAGGTGGTTTCCTTTTTCTGAATTTCTTCCAATTGGGGCGCCAGCAGATCACGGCATTTTTTGCCGAATCTTTTGAATATAACGGGATTTTTGGGTACCAATTCATTTATCATATAATTCCTGAGATACTCATATACCTGCGGATGAATTTTCTCCCTGTTAATAAAGGAATGGCGCTCGGAAAGATCCGCAAGATAGCTCCGGGTTTCTGTTACCGGGATATTCCAGGTATTCGCTAAAATCTCTGGATTGCAGTGATACTGCATGGCAATGTGAAACACACGTTCCCTGGTTTCCGGTTCGCAATATTTCAGAAATCCTTTAACCACATCCTGGATAATCGATCGTATGTTATGTAAAGAAATCAAATTTCCCAGTACCTGGTTCAGGTTCATGCCTTCATTTATCAAGCTGCAGACTTCGACGACTACCAATGGTATCCCCCGGGTAAACCGGAGCATTTTGTTTAAATCACTATCCGTGAATTTGAGTCCGCAGGCCTTTGCGTACTCTTTGATTTCAGCCGCGGTAAAGAGCAGGTCGTCAAAAAAAGTATGGTGCAGAAAATTGCCCGGGAACTGGCTATTGTATTCTTCCGAGTGATTATTACGGCCTGAGAGTATCGTTATTATCCTGCCATGGGTTTCGAAGATTCCTTTTAAGAATACACCCCGGAACCAGCGGTCCACGTTCTTATTATCGACTCGTTCATACGCGTCTACGATAAACAGCAGTGGGTATTCTTTGGATAGTTCTATAACTCCTTTGGCCAGGACTTCGAGTAATTCGTACTCGGTTTCTTCGCTGTGTTTTTCATTCCCTCCGTTTTTTTCCTTATCTTTTTCTAAAAAATCACTGAAGTATTTTTCCGGTTCCGGTAATGCCTCACTGAATAGGGAATACAGTTCTTTAATAATGCTTGAGATGTTATCGGGCAGGATACTTTTCTTATTATAACAATCATCCCAATCCAATTTGAAAATTTTTATTTCTTCTTTGTTCTTTTTCGCTTTTTCTTCCGCGATGCGGACGCATTCCTCAAGTAGGGATGTTTTTCCTAATCCTCCTTCACCGTAGAAGAGAAACAGTCGGGGGGCAACTTTGCCAGTATTTGATTTTTTACCCTTTTTTGAAAAAATGCTCTTTTTAGTGGGCGTTGATAAGATTTGTGAGATGGACTCTTCGAATTTCTTTTTTTGCCTTCCCCGGCCGATAAATTTTTTCATCTTTTATTATAATCGATTTCGTTAATATTTTCAATTACAGCCTTTTTTTATGAAGGATGCCGACGCATGGGTAATTAACATTATGTTATTGCAATTGGATTTGATTTCGGGTTCATC